>NZ_JBYNAH010000075.1:0-20404 GCF_059781815.1 Salipiger sp.
GACCTGGTGCGCGAGACCACCGAGCTGATCCCCGGCGCACAGTTCCGGCTGATCCGCGGCGCCGGGCACCTTGCCTGTGTCGAGGCCGCAGACGCCTATGCCGGGGCGCTGACCGAGTTCCTGACCGCGCAGGGCCACCTCTGATGGCCCGCTTCCTGCTGGTGCACGGCGCCTCGCACGGAGCGTGGTGCTGGCGCGACGTGGTACCGGCGCTCGAGCGCCTCGGCCACGAGGTCCGGGCCATCGACCTGCCGTCGCACGGGGACGATGCCACGCCCGCGGCGCAGGTCGGCCTCGAGGACTATATCGGCGGCATCCTTGCCGCGCTGCCCGAGCCCGCCATCGTGGTGGCACACAGCATGGCCGGCGTGCCCGCCAGCGGCGCGGCCGACCGGGCCCCCGAAAAGATAGCGCGGCTGGTCTATCTCTGCGCCTATCGGCCCGAAGACGGCGACAGCGTCGCCTCTCTGCGCCGAGCGCAAGAGCAGCAACCGCTGCTGCCGGCGATCCGGCGCGATCCGGAGGGTCAGACCTTCCACTTCGATGCCGAAATGGCGCCCGGGCTGTTTTACCACGATTGCAGCGCCGCCGACCGCGCTTTTGCGCTGGCACACCTGACCCCGCAGTCGATCCGGGCCCAGGCAGAGCCGGTCCGCCTGAGCGGGCGGATCACTGCGGTGCCACGCAGCTACATTCTCTGCAGCGAGGACCGGGCGATCCCGCCCGCGAGCCAGCGGGCGATGGCGTCCGCCCTGCCCGCGTGCGATATCCACGAGCGGCCATGGTCGCATTCGCCCTTCCTGTCCGACCCGGAGGGGCTCGCCGCGCTGCTGGCCGATATTGCCACGATCTGAGCCTCGCATACCGCTAGCCAAGATTATCTTAAAATACTATAGGTTGCATTGCCAACCGACGAGGACCACATGACCGCGACCCCCTTCGACAGCGCCCACCTGCACAAGCTCTTCGCCGCCGGCGAGCTGGGCAAGCTGTTCTCCGACAGCGCCGAGATCCGCGCGATGATGATCGTGCTGGGCACGCTGGCCAAGGTCCAGGGCGCTGCAGGCGTCATTCCCGAGACCGCGGCCCGCGCGATCCACCGCGCCGCGCTCGAGCTTCAGATCGACCCGCGCGGGCTGGCCGAAGAGGCCGCGAAGGATGGCAGCGCGGTGCCGGCGCTGGTCAGCGCCTTCGCCGGTCTGATGCAGGCGCCGGAATATGCGCAATATCTTCTGCATGAGACGCGTCCGCGCGATATCGAGGACAGCGCCCTGATGCTGCGGCTGCGGCAGGCGCTGGCGATTTGCGAAACCGAGATCGAGGCGCTTCTGGTCCAGCTCGCGGCGCTGGCGCGCAGCGAGCGGCAGCCCTGCGCGGCGCTGTCCTGCGGACGCTCGCTGCTGCCGCTGCGCGATGCCTTGCCGGAACTGCGCGAGCGCGCGCTCTGCGTCTCGCTCGGGGGCGACACGGCGCTGCGCGCCGCAATGGCCGAGGCGCTCAACCTCGCCGATCCGGCGCGTGACTGGGCCGAAGAACGCAGCGGCCCGCGCGCCATCGCAGACTGGGCGGCGCAGCTGACGCAGGCGCTGGCGCTGATCCGCGCCCCGGGCGAAACCAGCACCGAGGCCTCGGCGCTGGCGGCACTCTGGGTGCATTCCTCGGCCATGCGCAGCATGTTCCCCAGCGCCCAGAGCGGAGCTGCGGCGCGCTTCACCGAGTGGCTGGCGCTGCCTCAGCTGATGCTCGGGACAGGCGCGGCGCTGGCGCATGCCCGCGCGCTGGCCGATGCGATGATGCGGAGCGATGCAACGGTCGGGAGCAAGGCGCTGGAGCCCGACGCGCTCGAGCGCTTCATCGCCGCGGCGACGCGAAGCTAGGCAGATCCGGGACCCGATCTTGGCAATCGCGCGCTTGTCAGCGGCGCGGCGCGGCCTTATCTCGCATTCCCTGCGCATCGTGCTATATATGCTGCATTCGCAAAGTGAGCCCGCACCGTGACCGATCAGACGACGATTGCCCCCCCGCCCGAGGAAATGGCCGAGAACGCGCGCAGCGCGGCGGCCTTCCTGAAGACGCTTGCCCATGAGGGCCGGCTGATGATCCTGTGTCATCTCGGATCGGGCGAGAAGTCGGTCGGCGAGCTCGAACAGCTGCTCGGCACGCGGCAGGCGGCGGTGAGCCAGATGCTGGCGCGCCTGCGCGAGGAAGAGCTCGTCACCACACGGCGCGAGGGCAAGACGATCTATTACAGCCTCGCCGATGAGGATACCGGCCGCGTCATCGGCCTGCTTTACGAGATCTTCTGCGCCCGCGGCGAGTGCTGACCCGGCATAGCGACCTCGTTCCAACTGCGCGGGCCTTGCGGCAATCGCCTGACTTCCGCGTTATGTGAAGATTACCCGAAGCCGGGTCATTACCTCATGTCGGCTGGATTTGCGGGGCTGTCGAGACCGTCGCCCCGACGCTCGTTCCGCTGCGGACCATTCATGGCATCGGCTCTCCGTTGCCGAGGGCAGAGCCTTGCTCCCCTCCCGACCCGATGTCGCGACGCATCGGCGACCTGATCACACAAAAACAACGATCCGCGATGCCGTAGAAACCCCGGCCATCCATCGCTGCGGCGCGCCCCGCGGGCATCGGACACCCTCAGCCCGCCAGCATCGCCTTCAGGGCCGGGAGCACGCCCGCCGCCAGCATGCCGACGATCACCCCGGCGATCACGCGCAGCACCGGGCCGCCAATCCTCGGGCCGGCCCAGCACAGGACTCCGCAGATGATGGCGTAATAGACGAGACTGACCGGATCCATGCTACCCTCCCGTTCCCTGCAGAGCAGGGTAGCACAGTTTCGGAGAATGCGCCGCGCTCAGGCGTCGCCCGGCTCTTCCGAGAGCAGCGTCATCAGCTCGCCCTTCATCTGCTCGAGCTCGTCGCGGTAGCGCGAGGGGGCGAGGCTGCTGAGCGCGGCGTCGAACTCGGCCAGAAGCTGTGCCTCGGCATCCTCGACCGCGCTCATCATGTCGTCGTCGATCTCCTCGAAGAGCGACCGCAGCGATACGGCAGTGCGGTTGACCGCCGCGCGCACGCCGCCGGACCGGTCCGGTTCGCCGCCGAGCGCGGTCATGATCGCGGTGATGCGGTCGCATTGCTCCACGTGAAGGCCCCGGAACTTCAGCGCCACGTGGCGGAAGCCGGGCTCGGCCTTCTCGGCCATCTCCTCGAACCAGGCATGGGTCTCGGCGCTGCGCGACAGCAGGTCCTGCAGCGTGGAAAGCTGGTCCGCGGTGGCGGTGATGGGCTGGGGCTCGGTCATTGCGAAGTCCTCCGGAGACATGCCGAAAACGCGCAAGGATGCGCGGGGTTCCCGCCTAGCCCAGCGCTGAGACCGCGCGGGCGAGGGTATTGAGGCCGGTCACCAGATCGGCCTCGTCGGTATCCTCTGCAAAATCGTGGCTGATGCCGCCGATCGAGGGCACGAAGAGCATCGAGACCGGCATCAGCCGGGCCACGTTGGTGGCGTCATGCAGCGCGCCCGAGGGCATCACCCGCCAGTTGCCCGGCGCCTCGGCCTCGGCCGCAGCCTCGAGCGCCGCACGCAGGCCCGGGTCCATCGCCACCGGGTCGAGCCCCAGCATCGGGCCGAACTCCAGCCCCATGCCGTGATCGGCGGCGATCTCGGCGGCGGTGTCGCGGATGATGGTTTCCATCCGCGCCAACCGGTCGGCATCGCCGTCGCGCCACTGCACCGAGAACCGCGCCCGGCCGGGCACGATCGACGGCGCGTTGGGATGCAGCGCGACATGGCCGATGGTCCAGACGGTCTGCGGCGTCACCACGTTCGCGAAACGCTCGCGCAGCGCCGCGTTGAAGGCCGAGAGCGCCTGGAAGGCATCGCGGCGCAGGTGCATCGGCGTGGTGCCGGCGTGGTTCTGCTGGCCGGTGAAGCTCACACGCATGTCGCGGATGCCGACGATGGCATCGACCACGCCAAGCTTCTCGCCGCTGGTGTCGAGCACCGGACCCTGCTCGATATGCATCTCGATATAGCCCGAGAACCGCGCCGGATCGACGAAATCGCCTCGCCGGTCGCCAAAGCGGGCGCGGGCCTCGGCAAAGCTCACGCCCTGCGGGTCGTGCAGCGCGTCGGCGCCGTCGAGCGTCTGGTTGCCGCCCCAGACCGAGCTGCCGGTGGTGACGCCAAAGCGCCCCTCCTCGTCGGCGAAGGACACCACCGAGACCGGCGGCCCGCCGGCCTCCTGCGCGGCGCGGGCCACTTCCAGCGCCGCGATCACGCCCAGCGCGCCGTCGAGCCAGCCGCCCTCGGGCTGGCTGTCGGAATGCGAGCCCATCAGCAGCGAGCGCCCCTCGGCGAGGCCGAAGAGCGAGCCCACCGGGTCGAATTGCGGCACGAGCCCCGCCTCGGACATGCGCCCGGCGAGCCAGTCGCGCGCGGCGATGTCCTCGTCCGAAAAGCCAGGGCGCGTGACGCCCTTGCCGACGCCCGAGGCGCCGAACTGGCGCAGGGCATGCAGGTCTTCTAGAAAACGCTTGGGATCGACGGGCAGCATGGCGGCTCTCCTTCCGGGGCGGACCCTGAGCGCCACGGCCCGCGATGTCAAACGCCCGGGCGGCCCGGGCCGGGCGTCAGGCGAGAATTGCCTGCATCTTGGCACGTTCGTCGTCGGGGATCGGTGTCGGACGGGTCTCGGGATCGACGAGCACATGCACGAAGAAGCCCTCGACACAGGCGGTCTCGTCGTCTTCCCGGAAGATGCCGATCTCGAACCGGACCGAACTGTTGCCGAGCTTGCCGACCCGGATCCCGGCTTCGAGCCTATCGGGGAACCGCGCCTCGGCGTGGTAGGTGCAGCCGCTCTCGACCACCAGAAAGCGCAGGCCGCCCTCCTCGGCGATCTGCATCCCGTTCTCGATCTGCCAGAGGCTCACCACGGTGTCGAAATAGGACAGGTAGACGACGTTGTTGATGTGGCCGTAGGCGTCGTTGTCCTTCCAGCGGGTCTGGATCGGAAAGAAAGCGCGATAGTCTTCGCGGCGAGAGGGCGGTTTGCGGGTCATCCGGATCTCAGGGCTCTGAAGGCCGCCGAGGCGCCCCAGCCCGCCGCGATGGCGAGCACGAGGGAGAGCAAGCCGTAAAGCGGCGGCTGGTTGCGGGACAGATTGAAAAGCCAGCGTTCGAGCCCGACCTTGCCGACCTCGAGCTCGGAGCTGTACTGCGACACCACGCGCCCGCCGCGCGTCAGCAAAACGCGCACCGTGTAGGTGCCCTCGACGATGTTGGCGGGCATTGTAATCTCGGTGTCGAACAGGGTGGATTCGCTGAACGTCACGGTCACCGGGCGCTGCTGATAGAGGCTGCGGCTCTCGCGCAGGCGGATCAGCGCCTCGGTGAAGCTTTGCGAGTCGGTGATGTTCATCGGCGCGCCGACCGAGCGGATGGCGCGATTGACCGAGACCTTGTGGCGCAGATCCTCGACTTCGGAGATCACCTCCGACCACGGGCCAGACGTGGCCACCGCGTAGAACGACGGCGCGGCGTCGATCTCGACCGCGTCGGTGTTGACCCAGATGCCGAAGCGGCGGGCCCTGCGCCAGACGGTGACCGGGGTCACCGGCCCCGAGACCGTGACGATGACCTCGAGCGGCGGGTCGGTGCGGATCTCTCTTTCACGCTTCACCGCGCCGAAGATCAGCAGTTCGGAGCCGTCGAAATCGGCGGTGATCGAGACCCGGTCCTTGCTGAGGCCCATGACGACCTCCTCGGCCCGGGCCGGCAGGGCGGCGAACGCCAGCAGGAGGAGCAGCAGCCGGATCATTGCGCCCCCAGCTCGTAGAGATCGGCCGGCGTCAGGAACAGGTCGAGCGCCAGCTTGCCGCAGACCAGCAGCACCAGCGAGGCGAGCAGGATGCGCAGCTGCTCGGCCTTGAGCTTGGTGCCGAAGGCGGTGCCGAACTGCGCCCCGATGACGCCGCCGATCAGCAGCACCAGCGCCAGCAGGATGTCGACCGTGTAGTTGGTGACCGCGTGCAGCATGGTGGTGAAGGCGGTGACGAAGATGATCTGGAACAGCGAGGTGCCGACCACGACCTTGGTGGGCATGCCCAGCAGGTAGATCATCGCCGGCACCATGATGAAGCCGCCGCCCACCCCCATGATCGCCGACAGCACCCCGACCGAAAGCCCGACCATGACCGGCGGGATTGCCGAGATGTAGAGCCCGGAGGTGCGGAAGCGCATCTTCAGCGGCAGGCCGTGCACCCAGCCATGGTGCCGGCGCTTGGGCGGGCCGCCCCGCTTCGAGCGCCGGAGCGCCCGCAGGCTCTCGACGAACATCAGCGAGCCGATGATGCCAAGGAAGACGACGTAGCAGATCTTGACCAGCAGATCGACCTGACCGACCTGCTTGAGCAGGTTGAACACCCACACGCCCAGCGCCGCGCCCACGAGGCCGCCGGCCAGAAGCACCGTGCCCATGCGCAGATCGACGGTCTTGCGCTTGAGATGCGCCAGCACCCCCGAGACCGAGCTCGCGACGATCTGATTGGCGCCGGTGGCCACCGCGACGGCGGGCGGGATGCCCATGAAGAACAGCAGCGGCGTGATCAGAAAGCCGCCTCCGACGCCGAACATGCCCGAGAGCACGCCGACCAGCCCGCCAAGGCCGAACAGCAGGAAGACGTTGACCGAAACCTCGGCAATGGGGAGGTAGATCTGCATGATCCATCTTTGAAACCGGCGGTCCGATTTGGCAAGCATCCGGGCGGTGCGGCGCGCGGATCGCGGCGCGGCTGTGCCAGCGCTGCCGATTTTCTGCCGCGCGGCTCGGGCGGGCAGGCCCGCCCCTCAAGGCTCAGACCGGGCGCAGCCCGTCGAGAAACAGCCGGATCGCCCGCTGCCGCCGCAGCGCCTTTGCCGCCGGATCGGGGATCGCCAGATCCGGGCGCAACAGCCGGTGCAGCGCATCGCCCATGACCATGTCAACCAGCAGCTCCGCCGCCTCCTCTGCGGTCATGTCGTGCAATCCGAGCGCCCCGGCGGCGGCTTCCTCCCGAAGCTCGGCGGCGACGTAGCGGATCAGCGCCCCGCGCCCCTCTCCATCCATCTCGCGCGCGATGCCGGGATAGATCGGCGCCTCGGCAACCACCGCCCGCAAGAGCTCCAGCGGCGCCTGCTCGAAGGTCGGCGCATAGTTCACCGTCAGGATCTTGCCCAGCCGATCGCAGAGCGGCAGCGCCTTGTCGGCGGCGCTGAGCGGGCGGAACAGCGTGCGCCCGATCCGGGCGAAGGTCGCCCCCAGAAGTTCCTCGCGGCTGGCAAAGATGGTGTAGAGCGTGCGCTTCGACATCCCCGCCTTGCGCGCGATCCCCGACATGCTGATGTCCTCGAGCCGGCACTGCATCAACAGCTCGATCACCGCGTCGAGCACCATGGTCTCGCGGGTTTCGTGGTCTATCTGAACCGGGCGGCCCCGCCGCCGGGCCGGCGTGTCATCGCGAGTCGATGAATGGTCTGGCACTTGCACATCTCCTGTGCCGCAACGCAGAGAAAAATCCGCCTTCCCCGTCGCGGCGCGCTTTACAAAACTACACAGTTTCCATATCGCCGTTCAAGACCGATCCGCCTTTCGGCGGCCTTTTGCCTTCTTTGGAGTGCCCTTATGCTCAGAGGACTTACCCGCAACCTGCGCCTTGTCACCGCCGCGCTGGTCACGGTCGCTGCCACCCTGCCCGCGGCGGCGCAGCAAGGCGGCGAGCGCCCGCCGCAGCCGGTGACCGTGGTGACGCTCGAGGCCTCCGACGTGATGCTGACCTCGACCCTGCCGGGCCGCGTCGCCGCCTCCGGCGTCGCCGAGGTCCGCCCGCAGGTCAACGGCATCATCACCGAGCGCCTCTTTGAGGAAGGCGCCGAGGTGCAGCAGGGCGACGCGCTCTACCGCATCGACCCGGCGGTCTACGAGGCCGCAGTGGCCGCCGCCGAGGCCTCTCTGGCGCAGGCTCAGGCCACCCTAAGCTCTGCCCAGCGCGATGCCGACCGTCAGGAGGAGCTGCGCCAGCGCAACGTCGCCAGCCAGCAGAACCTCGACGATGCCTTCGCCGCGCGCGACGTGGCCGAGGCCTCGGTCAAGGTGGCGCAGGCCAACCTGCTCTCTGCCGAGATCGACCTCGAGCGCACCACCATCCGCGCCCCGATCAGCGGCGCCGCCGGCCTCAGCGAAGTGACCAAGGGCGCGCTGGTGACCTCCGGCCAGTCGACCGCGCTGACCACCCTCCGTCAGCTCGATCCGATCTATGTCGACGTGACCCAGTCCGCCGCCGAGATGCTGCGCTGGCGCCGCGCCGGGCAGGATGTCGAGACCGAGGGCAACGGCCTCGTGGCGCTGACGCTGGCCGATGGCGAGACCTACGAGCATACCGGCCGTCTCGCCGCCGCCGAGCCCTATGTCAACGAGCAGACCGGCGTCATCGTGCTGCGGCTCGAGTTCCCGAACCCCGACCAGTTCCTGCTGCCCGGCATGTATGTCCAGGTCGAGATGCCGCAAGGCATCGTCGAGAATGCCATCCTCGCGCCGCAGGAAGGCGTCACCCGCGACCGCCGCGGCCGGCCCATGGCGATGGTGGTCAACGGCGACAACGCCGTCGAGACCCGGCAGCTCACCGTGCAGCGCGATCAGGGCAACGCCTGGGTGGTGACCGAGGGGCTCGCCCCCGGCGACCGCATCATCGTGGCCGGGCTGCAGAAGGTCTCCGAAGGCATGACCGTGTCGCCGCAGGAACGCGCCGCCGCTGCGGGCGAGGAGGCTGCGGACGCGGCCGAGGAGCCCGCCGCCGAGACCGCCAACGAATAAGCCGCGCCACGAGCGCCAGGAGTCCCTTATGGCCCGTTTCTTCATCGACCGTCCGGTCTTTGCCTGGGTGATCTCGATCCTCATCATGGGCATCGGCGTGCTGTCGATCCTCACCCTGCCCATCGCGCAGTATCCCCAGATCGCACCGCCCTCGGTGCGGGTGAGCGCGACCTATCCCGGCGCCTCGGCGCAGACCGTGGCCAATACCGTCACCCAGATCATCGAACAGCAGATGACCGGGCTCGACGGCATGCGCTACATGTCGTCCTCCTCGACCTCCGCCGGCACCGCCTCGATCACCCTGACCTTCGAATCCGGCACCGATCCCGACGTGGCGCAGGTGCAGGTCCAGAACAAGCTCAGCCAGGCCACCGCGCTGCTGCCCGAGACGGTGCAGCGCCAGGGGGTCACCGTCGAGAAGGCCTCATCCTCCTTCTTCATGGTGATCGGCCTGATCTCCGAGGATGGCCGGCTCGAGCAGGCCGATCTCTCGGATTACCTGAACTCCAACCTCGTCGACGAGTTTGCCCGCATCGAGGGCGTCGGCGGGGCGCAGGTCTTCGGCGCGCAATACGCCATGCGGATCTGGCTCGACCCGTCCAAGCTCGCCGCCTTCGAGATGACGCCTTCGGATGTGGTCAGCGCGGTCTCAGCGCAGAACGCGCAGATCTCGGCCGGCTCCTTCGGCACCCTGCCCGCCCCCGAGGGCCAGCAGCTCAACGCCACCATCACCGCGCAGTCGCTGCTCTCCACCCCGGAGGACTTCCGCAACATCGTGCTGCGCACCGAGACCAATGGCGGCCTGGTGCTGCTGCAGGACGTGGCCGAAGTCGAGATCGGGGCCGAGAACTACGCCACCATCGCGCGCTACAACGGCCAGCCCTCCTCGGGCATGGCGCTGCAGCTCGCCTCCGGCGCCAACGCGCTCGACACCTCCGAGCGGGTGAAGGAACGGATCGAGGAATATTCCGAGTTCTTCCCCGAGGGCGTGGACTACGTCATCCCCTACGACACCACCCCGTTCATCGAGATCTCGATCCACGAGGTGCAGAAGACCCTGATCGAGGCGATCGTGCTGGTGTTCTTCGTGATGCTGCTGTTCCTGCAGAACCTGCGGGCGACGCTGATCCCGACGCTCGCCGTCCCGGTCGTCATCCTCGGCACCTTCGGCATCCTCGCGATGGCCGGCTTCACCATCAACACGCTGACCATGCTCGCCATGGTTCTGGCCATCGGCCTGCTCGTCGACGACGCCATCGTGGTGGTTGAGAACGTCGAGCGCATCATGGAGGAAGAGGGGCTCTCCCCGCGCGAGGCGACGCGTAAGTCGATGGGCCAGATCACCGGCGCCCTGATCGGCATCGCGCTGGTGCTCTCGGCGGTGTTCGTGCCGATGGCCTTCTTCCCGGGCTCGACCGGGGTGATCTACCGGCAGTTCTCGATCACCATCGTCTCGGCCATGGCGCTGTCGGTGCTGGTGGCGCTGACCCTGACCCCGGCGCTCTGCGCCACGCTGCTCAAGTCCAAGGACGCGCATCACAGCAAGCGTGGCCCGTTCGGCTGGTTCAACAGGGGCTTCGACAAGACCGCAGACGGCTATCGCGGCACCGTGAGCTACCTGATCAAGCGTCCGCTGCGGATCATGCTGGTCTATGCCGCGCTGGCCGGTGGCATGGTCTACCTGTTCAACAACACCCCCACCGGCTTCCTCCCGGACGAGGATCAGGGCATCCTGATGACCCTCGTGCAGGGGCCGACCGGCGCCACCGCCGAGCGCACGCTCGACGTGGTCGAGCAGGTCGAGGCGCATTTCCGCGAAAACGAGGCGGACAATGTCGAATCGGTGTTCGGCGTCGTCGGCTTCTCCTTTGCCGGTCAGGGCCAGAACATGGGTCTCGCCTTCGTGCGCCTGAAGGACTGGGAAGAGCGTCAGGGCCCCGGCCAGAGTGTGCAGGCCGTCGCCGGCCGCGCCTTCCCCGCCTTCATGGGCATTCAGGACGCGATGGTGTTTCCCATCGTGCCGCCCTCGGTGATCGAGCTCGGCAACGTCTCGGGCTTCGACTTCTACCTGCAGGCGCAGGCTGGTCAGACCCACGAGCAACTCCTGAACGCCCGGAACCAGCTGCTCGGCATGGCCTCGCAAAGCCCGCTGATCGGGTCGGTTCGACCTTCGGGTCTCGAGGACGCGGCGCAGTTCAACCTCGATATCGACTGGCGTGCCGCCGGCGCGGTGGGCGTCTCGCCCTCCGATGTGGGCAACGTGCTGTCGATCGCCTGGGCTGGGCAATACGTGAACGACTTCAACGACAACGGCCGCATCAAGCGGGTCTATGTGCAGGGCGAGCCCGACAGCCGCGCGACGCCGTCGGACCTGCAGAAATGGCGGGTGCGGAACTCGAACGGCGATCTCGTGCCCTTCGCCAACTTCACCTCCGAGGACTGGGCCTACGGTCCGCAGGGCCTGAGCCGCTACAACGGCATCCCGGCCATGCAGATCCAGGGCTCGCCCTCTGCCGGCGTGACCACCGGCGAGGCGATGGCCGAGATCGAACGCCTCGTGTCGCAGCTGCCGCCGGGCTACTCGGTCGCCTGGACCGGCCTGTCGCTCGAGGAGCGCGATTCCGGCGGTCAGGCCCCGCTGCTCTATGCCCTGTCGCTGGCGGCGATCTTCCTCTGCCTCGCGGCGCTCTACGAAAGCTGGACGATCCCGTTCTCGGTGATGCTGGCGATGCCGATCGGCGTGCTCGGCACCATGGGTGCGGCCTACTGGTTCGGCTTCGAGAACGGCGTGTTCTTCCAGGTCGGCCTGCTGACGGTGATCGGCCTCACGGGCAAGAACGCCATCCTGATCGTCGAGTTCGCCCGTGAACGCTATGATGCGGGCGAGGAGCTCATGGCGGCGGTGGCCGAAGCGGCGAAGCAGCGCTTCCGCCCGATCATCATGACCTCGCTGGCCTTCTCGCTGGGCGTGGTGCCTCTGGTGCTGTCCTCCGGCGCCGGCGCCGGCGGCCGCACCGCGGTGGGCTCGGCGGTGCTCGGCGGGACCATCACCGGCACCGTGCTGGGGGTGATCTTCGTGCCGCTGTTCTTCGTCGTGGTGCAGCGCATCTTCGGGCGCAAGAAGGCCAAGGCACAGGCAGAACACGCCTGACCCGGCCCTCTGCGGAGGCTTGGGAAACGCGCCGTCCGGACCTCCGGGCGGCGCGTTTTTCTTTTCCACAGGGCATTTTGCCCCGCCCTCTGGACAGCCGGGAAGCGCGCTCCATATTCATATTCAGCAAAACAAATGTAACAACCGCCCGCGCCTCCCCCGCGGGCAAGCGATGAGGACCAAGATGACCCACAGCCCCACCGTGAAGAGCTTCTGGGATGAAGCCACCGGAAGCTGGCAATACGTCTTTCACGATCCCGCCACCATGAAGGGTGCGATCGTCGACCCGGTCTGGGACTACGATCCCCAGGCTGCCGCCACCACAACCGAGAACGCCAAGAAGATCCTCGCCTATATCGAGGAAACCGGCATCGAGATCGTCTGGATCCTCGACACCCACCCGCATGCTGACCACTTCTCTGCGGGCCCCTGGCTGAAAGAAAAGCTCGGCGCCCCCACCGGTATCGGCGAGAAGGTCACCGGCGTGCAGAAGCTCTGGCAGAAGATCTACAATCTCGGCGCCGATTTCCCCACCGATGGCAGCCAGTGGGACCGGCTCTTCGCCGATGGCGAGGAATTCATGGTCGGCGAGATCCCCGTGCGGGTGATCTTCTCGCCCGGCCACACGTTGGCATCGATCACCTATGTCGCCGGCGACGCGGCCTTCGTGCACGACACCTTCATGATGCCCGACAGCGGCACCTCGCGCGCCGATTTCCCCGGCGGCTCCTCGGCGGATCTCTACGAGACCATCCAGAAGATCCTGTCCCTGCCCGACGACACCCGGCTGTTCGTCGGCCATGACTACGCCCCCGAGGGCCGCGACGCCGCCTGCTGCGCCACCGTGGCCGAGCACAAGGCGTCGAACATCCATCTCAAGGACGCGCCTTCGGAGGAAGAGTACCGCGCCGTCCGCGACAAGCGCGACGCCACCCTGCCGCTGCCCAAGCTCATGCTCGCGGCATTGCAGATCAACATCCGCGGCGGGCGCAAGCCCGAGCCGGAGGATGACGGGCGGCGCTACCTGAAGATCCCGCTCGATTACTTCGAGCCGCGCTGACGGGGGGGCGGTGTCCCGGCCTTGCTCGGCAGCGGACAGGGCGGGATGCCTCCGGCGGGAGTGTTTTTGACGAAGAGAAGATAGGGGCCTTTTGCCCCGCGCGGGGCGCGGGCGGATGGTTGAATGAGGGCAGAGAGGGCGGTGCAGGGGCGCATTGGCCGCCCGCCCCTTTCCCCCTGCGCGGCGATCCGCTAAGAGCGGCGCGATACGTGACACCAACACGGGCGGCTTCGCGATGAAATTCACGCTTTCCTGGCTGAAAGAGCACCTCGACACCACAGCCTCGGTCGACGAGATCACCGAGGCGCTGACCGATCTCGGGCTCGAGGTCGAAGGGGTCGAGAACCCCGCCGAGCGGCTGGCAGCCTTCACCATCGGCAAGGTGCTCAAGGCCGAGAAGCACCCGGACGCGGACAAGCTCCGGGTCTGCACCGTGATGACCGACGAGGGCGAGAGCCCGATCATCTGCGGCGCGCCCAATGCCCGCGAGGGCATCACCGTCGTCGTCGCCAAGCCCGGCACCTACGTGCCCGGCATCGACACCACCATCCAGGTCGGCAAGATCCGCGGCATCGAGAGCTTCGGCATGATGTGCTCCGAGCGAGAGATGGAGCTCTCGGAAGAGCATGACGGCATCATCGAGCTGGCCTCGGGCGAGGTCGGGCAGTCCTTCACCGACTGGCTGGCCGAGAACGATCCCGCCAAGGTCGACCCGGTGATCGAGATCGCCATCACCCCCAACCGGCCCGACGCGCTTGGCGTCGAGGGCATCGCCCGCGACCTCGCGGCGCGCGGCCTCGGCACGCTGAAGCCGCTTGAGCAGGTGACCGTCGCGGGCAGCTTCCCCTGCCCGATCTCGGTGACCATCGAGGACAGCGCCAGGGAGGGCTGCCCGGTCTTCTATGGCCGCGTGATCAAGGGTGTGAAGAACGGCCCCTCGCCGCAATGGCTGCAGGACCGGCTCAAGGCCATCGGCCTGCGCCCGATCTCCTTCCTCGTCGATGTGACCAACTTCTTCACCTTCGACCGCAACCGCCCGCTGCACGTGTTCGACGCCGACAAGGTGCAGGGCAACCTGCGGGTCCACGCGGCCGAAGGCGGCGAGACCCTCGAGGCGCTCGACGAGCGGACCTACACCATGGAGCCGGGGATGATCCTGATCTCCGCCGACAGCGGGCCCGAGAGCCTTGGCGGCGTAATGGGTGGCGAGCCCACCGGTGTCAGCGACGAGACCATCAACGTCTTTCTCGAGGCGGCTTACTTTGACCCGATCCGCACCGCCTACACGGGGCGCGGTCTGAAGATCAATTCCGACGCCCGCTACCGTTTCGAGCGGGGCATCGACCCGGCCTCGGCAGAGACCGGGATCGAGGCGGCGACCAAGATGATCCTCGAAATCGCCGGCGGCGAGGCCTCCGAGGTGGTGGTCGCAGGGAAGACCCCGGACGTGAGCCGCGCCTACAAGCTCGACACCGACCGCGTGGTGAGCCTCGTCGGCATGGAGATTCCGGCGGAGGAGCAGCGCGCCACTCTGGAAGCGCTCGGCTTCACGCTCGAGGGCGACATGGCCCATGTGCCGAGCTGGCGCCCGGACGTGATGGGCGAGGCGGACCTGGTTGAAGAGGTCGCCCGCGTGGCCTCGCTCACCAAGCTCAAGGGCCAGCCGATGCCGCGCCCGCAGGCCGGCGTCCCGGCGCCGATCCTGTCGCCGATGCAGAAGCGCGAGCAGATCGCGCGCCGCACCGTGGCCGAGCTCGGCTACAACGAGTGCGTCACCTACAGCTTCATCGACAAGGCGGCGGCAGAGCTTTTCGGTGGCGGCGACGACGCCACCATGCTGGCCAATCCGATCAGCTCGGAGATGAGCCACATGCGGCCGCAGCTGCTGCCGGGCCTGCTGCAGGCGGCGGCGCGCAACCAGGCGCGCGGCTTTGCCGATCTGGCGCTGTTCGAGGTCGGCGCGGCCTTCCACGGGGGCGAGCCGGAAGAGCAGCACACCCAGATCACCGGCCTTCTCGTGGGCCGCAGTGGGCCGAAGGACGTGCACGGTGCCTCGCGCCCGGTCGATATCTTCGACGCCAAGGCCGATGCCGAGGCGGTGCTTTCGGCGATCGGCGCGCCGGCCAAGATGCAGATCCTGCGCGGCGCCGAGGCCTGGTGGCATCCGGGCCGTCACGGCAAGCTTTGCCTCGGGCCCAAGAAGGTGCTGGGCGTGTTCGGCGAGATCCACCCCAAGGTGCTGGCCGAGCTTGGCGTCAAGGGCCCGGCGGTGGGATTCACGCTCTACCCCGCCGAGATCCCGCTGCCGCGCTCCAAGGGCTCGGGCCGTCCGGCGCTGAAGCTCAACGACCTGCAGGCGGTCGAGCGCGACTTCGCCTTCGTGGTCGATGCCGACGTGTCGGCGCTCGATCTGGTCAACGCCGCGGCGGGCGCCGACAAGGCGCTGATCGAGGAAGTCCGGGTGTTCGACGAGTTCATCGGCGGCAGCCTCGGCGAGGGCAAGAAATCGCTGGCGATCACCGTGCGGCTGCAGCCCTCCGACGCGACGCTGAAGGAGAAGGACATCGAGGCGGTCGGCGCCAAGATCGTCGAGAAGGTGACCAAGGCCACCGGCGGCACGCTGCGCGGCTGAGGCAAGCTGTCCCTGACATGAGAAAGGCGCGGCGGTCAGTTACCGGCGCGCGGACATTGCTGGCCGTAGGCGCAGACGCCCGGCGTCTGACCTTGCACATGGCGCATGCCCATGCCGTTGCCGGCGCCATTGCCCGGCCCAGCGCCCTGGCCCTGACCGCGCTGCACGCCGGCGCCCGGGCCGGCCTGAAGCTGGGCGCCGTTGCGCGGCTGCACCTGACGGCCCTGTTGCTGCCCCTGCCCCATCATCTTCTGCGGCTGGCGGACCTGCTGCTGGATCTGCTGTTGCTGCTGATACTGGCGGCTCATGCCCGCTTGCGCGAAATCGCCCTTCGAGACACGTCCGTCGCCGTCGCGATCCATGCCCTGCACCCAGGCCCTGGCGCCGCCGACGAACTCGTCGCGGCTCACCCGGCCATCGCCGTTGCGGTCATTGGCCTTGAGCCCCATGCCATCGGCGATGCCCTGCATAAGGCCCTTCCCGCCGTCGGGCATCCCGGCCATGTCATTGGCGCGGGCCTCGTCGAACACGGCGTATTCCTGCGCGTCGAGCAGGCCGTTCTCGTCGGCATCGAAGCTATAGAAAACGTCGCCACGGCGGGTCTGTGCCTCGGCCTGTGTCACGACGCCATCGCCGTCGAGATCCCAGTTTTCGATGAAATGTGCCCCCGGCTCCTGCGCGGTTGCCGCTCCGGCAAGCGCCATGGAGGCGGCGAGGGCGGTGGCTGTGATGAAGCGTGCCATCTGGCTTCCCTTTCCCGTATTGCATTCAGTTACCCGAATACAACGCGGGGCGCCGGCGTTTCCGCCGCGCCCCACCGGAAAAATTCTGCCGCTCAGCCCTCGGCGGTCAGCTCGTCGAAGATCGCCAGCGCCTTGGCGGCGTAGCTCAGCCCCGGGCCGCCGGCCATCTGCACCGACATGCCCAGCACGTCGACCAGCTCCTCGCGGCTCGCGCCGGCCTTCACCAGCGCGTTTACATGCGACAGGATGCAGCCCTCGCAGCGGATCGCCACGGCGATGCCGAGCGCCACGAATTCCTTCTGCTTCTTGCTCAGCGCGTTATCGACGGTCGCCGCCTTCTGCAGCTCCATGAAGCCGGCGAAGGTCTCGGGCATGGCCTTGCGCAGCTCGCGCATGTAGCCCGCATTGGCGGCGATCTGGTCCTTGAAGCTCATGGCCTCTCCTTTCATGCAAATCGTTTGCATGTCTAAGAGCATGCAGCCCAGCTGCTCTCCTTGATCGAAATCAGGGCCGGCGCGGAAAGCCCCCTTGCGTCACATGCAGACCTTCAAAGACGTCAGTGAAACGCGCGGAGCGCCTGTTTCCACAGCACTTTCCGCACGTCCGGTCGCAAGAACCGGGAAAACCTCCGCAGGACAGTCAACCGCCCTTGGCCGAGCGCACGGATCGGCGCTACCAAGCGCGAAATGCCGCCGCGCCTGACGTGGCATCCCCTGCCAGACGGAGCCCAAGATGAGCGACCACAAGATCGAGCGCATCTGCGTCCACCGCGTGTTGATCCCCGGCAAGGCGGTGCATTCGCACGGCATCGGCGACGTGGCGGGCATCCACGCGGTGATCCTCGAGGTGATCACCGACACCGGCCTGACCGGCTGGGGCGAGGCCTCGCCCTGGCCCGCCTTCACCGGCACCGCCGAGGGCACCGTCGCGGCGCTCTACACCTATATCCGCCCCCATCTCATCGGGCAGGACCCGGTGCAGGTCGAGCGCCACATGCGCGACGCTGAGGCGCTGGTGGTGGGCCACCCGGAGGCCAAGGCGGCGCTCGAGATGGCGCTGCTCGACCTGACCGGGCAGATCTCGGGCCTGTCGGTCTGCGAGCTGGTGGGCGGCCGGATGCGCGACGACATGGGGCTGAGCTTCTCCGTCGCAAACCCGGATTTCGGCAAGGATCTCGAAGACGTGGCGGCGATGTGGGCCGAGGGCGTGCGGATCTTCAAGATCAAGACCGGCTTCAAGAGCCACGCCTTCGACCTGATGCGGCTCGAGAAGCTGCGCGAGCTCTATGGCGCCGAGGCCGACCTGCGCATCGACTACAACCAGGGCCTGCCCGCCTATGACGCGGTGCGCTGCATCCGCGATCTCGAGGCCTTCCGCCCGACCTTCGTCGAGCAGCCGGTGAAGATGCACGAGCGCGAGGCGCTGGCCCATATCGCCCACGTGATCGAGACCCCGATCATGGCCGACGAGTCGGTCTTCGGCGTGCGCGAGGCAATGTACGGCGTGCAGATCCGCATGGCCGACATCTTCTCGCTGAAGGTGATGAAAAGCGGCGGCATCCGCCGCGCGCTCGAGGTCAACGCCATCGCCCGCGCCGCCGGGATCGAAGTCTATGGCGGCTGCATGTTCGAGACCGGCCTCGCCCATGCCGCCGGAGCCCAGCTGATGGCGGCGCTGCCCGAGCTGCGGCTCGATTGCGAATTCTACATGTCGACCTATTACGCCAGCGAAGACATCCTCACCGAGCCCTTCCCGGTGCGAAACGGCCGGGTGCACGTGCCCAAGGGGCCGGGCTTGGGCGTCTCGGTCGACCCGGCGATGCTGGCGAAATACGCCCAGGCCGAGGCGCTCGGCTGAAGCCTCAGCCGAAGAAGGCCCGGCGCAGCAGGTTCAGCGCCGCGACCAGCAGCACCCAGAGCGTGATCTTGCGAAACGCCGCCTGGTCGATGCGGTCATGCACCTTCATGCCGAGCCACATGCCCGCCATCGACGGCACCACCAGGAGCAACGAGAACCAAACGGTCTGCGCGTTGAGCACCCCCGAGACCGTGTGCGCCCCGGTCAGCGACAGCGCGCCAAGCCCGTAGGCCACGCCCTGCACCCGGATCTGCTCGCGCTTCTCGGTGTCGATGGCGGTGAGATAGGCCACCATCGGCGGCCCCCAGACCCCGGACATGCCACCGATGAAGCCGGCGACCGACCCGATCACCGCCTCGGCCCAGCGGTTCTGCCCGTTCTTCAGATGCGGCCGCCAGCCGGCGATCTGCATGATGCAGAACAGCGCCACCGGTCCGCCGATCATCGCCAGCAGCACCGGAACCGGCAGCACCCGCACCAGCTGCGACGAGATCAGCAGGCAGAGCAGCCCCGCACCCAGAAACACCCGGAACCGCTTGATCGAGGCGAGCGCCGCGCCGAACCCCTGCTGCAGCGCCTGCACCGCGTTGCTGATCAGCGCCGGGAGGATCAGCCCGGCCAGCGCCAGCTCGGGCGGCAGGAAGCTGCCGAGCCCCGAGATCAGGATCATCGGCAGGGCGAATCCCACCATGCCCTTGATCAGCCCGGCCAATGCCGCGATTGCGAAAGCCAGGGCGAGCGCCTGCGGCGAAATCAGGGTGAATAGCATCTCCATAAGCCGCTCATATCATGCCCGTTTCCCCTCTGCCTCTGAAATCATTGCGCAATAATAGAACCTTCGTACACCCACACGGGTATTTTTGTTGCGCTGCACCTGCGAAATCGCTATCCCCTCCAAGACCCAGGAGAAGGAAGTGATTCATGGCACATGACGGACAGGACATCGCCCTCGGCCAGAGCATCCTGCTTGATGATCTCACCGGCCTCACCAAGGCCGCCATCGCCCCCGCCGAGGCCGTCCTCGAGGCCGCCCGTGCCGCGGTGCGCGCGCTGATCGAGGAGGATGGCCGCGTTTCGGGCAAGCTGATCGAGGAGAACCAGTTTGCCGCCCACGGGCTTGCCTGGCTTGCCACCTATGTCGAGAGCCTGCGCCAGATGCAGTACTGGGCCGACAAGCTCAGCGGCGAGGGCGGCTTTGGCGAGGTCGAGCAGCTGATCCACCAGATCGCGTTCGGTGAGTATCTCAACCAGATCGCCGGCGGCATCCAGATGAACCAGGGCGAGATGGTGCGCCTGTCGGACCTGGGCGTCAGCCCAGAGGCCGCCGCCGCGCTGCGCACCGACGCCACCGAGACGCTGATGGCCCACGGCAACAGCCAGGCCGCCCGCTCGCGCCTCGTCGAGCTGATGCAGGAGCGCTCGGCGGAGATCACCGTCGGCAAGACCGCGCTCGACGAAGAGCTCGAGATGATCCGCGAGCAGTTCCGCCGCTACGCCGTCGACAAGGTCGAGCCCTTCGCCCACGAGTGGCACCTCAAGGACGAGCTGATCCCGATGGAGATCATCGAGGAGCTCGCCGAGATGGGCGTGTTCGGCCTCACGATCCCCGAGGAATACGGCGGGTTCGGCCTGTCGAAGGCCTCGATGTGCGTGGTCTCGGAGGAGCTCTCGCGCGGCTATATCGGCGTGGGCTCGCTGGGCACCCGCTCGGAGATCGCCGCAGAGCTGATCATCGCCGGCGGCACCGAGGAGCAGAAGCAGAAATGGCTGCCGGCGCTGGCCTCCGGCGAGAAGCTTCCCACCGCGGTCTTCACCGAGCCCAACACCGGCTCGGACCTCGGCAGCTTGCGCACCCGTGCGGTGAAGGACGAAAACGGCGACTACACCATCACCGGCAACAAGACCTGGATCACCCACGCCGCGCGCACCCACGTGATGACGCTGCTGGCGCGCACCGATCCCTCGACCGACAATTACAAGGGTCTGTCGATGTTCCTGGCCGAGAAGACCCCGGGCACCGATGAAGAGCCGTTCCCGACCGAGGGCATGACCGGCGGCGAGATCGAGGTGCTGGGCTACCGCGGCATGAAGGAATACG
>NZ_JBYNAH010000076.1:0-20264 GCF_059781815.1 Salipiger sp.
CCGACATGCTGCTGCTCGACGAACCGACCAACCACCTCGACGCCGAGACCATCGCCTGGCTGCAGAACCACCTGATCGAGTACAAGGGCACGATCCTCTGCGTCACGCACGACCGTTACTTCCTCGACGACATCACCGGCTGGATCCTCGAGCTCGACCGCGGCCGCGGCATCCCCTACGAGGGCAACTACTCGAGCTGGCTCGAGCAGAAGGCCAAGCGCCTCGCCCAGGAAGCCCGCGAGGACAAGGCGAAGCAGAAGACGCTCGAGCGCGAACTCGAATGGATGCGGCAGGGCGCCAAGGCGCGTCAGGCCAAGTCGAAGGCGCGTATCTCGGCCTATAACGACCTCGCCTCGCAATCCGAGCGCGAACGCGTCGGCAAGGCCCAGATCGTCATCCCGAACGGCGAGCGCCTCGGCTCCAAGGTGATCGAGGTCGAAGGCCTGAAGAAGGCGATGGGCGACAAGCTCCTGATCGAGGATCTGAGCTTCTCGCTGCCGCCGGGCGGCATTGTCGGCGTCATCGGCCCCAACGGCGCCGGCAAGTCGACGCTGTTCAAAATGCTGACCGGGCAGGAACAGCCTGACGAGGGCAGCATCGAGTTCGGCGACACCGTGCATCTCTCCTACGTCGATCAGTCGCGCGACGATCTGGAATCGGACGCCACGGTCTGGGAAGCGATCTCGGGCGGGGCGGAGATCATCGAGCTCGGCGACGCGCAGATGAACTCGCGCGCCTATTGCGGCGCGTTCAACTTCAAGGGTGGCGACCAGCAGAAGAAGGTCGGCCTGCTCTCGGGCGGTGAACGCAACCGGGTCCACATGGCGCGGCTGCTGAAGTCCGGCGGCAACGTGATCCTGCTCGACGAACCGACCAACGACCTCGACGTGGAAACCCTGCGGGCGCTGGAAGACGCGCTGGTCGATTTCGCCGGCTGCGCCGTGGTGATCTCGCACGACCGCTTCTTCCTCGACCGGATCTGCACCCACATCCTCGCCTTCGAGGGCGAAGCGCATGTGGAGTGGTTCGAGGGCAACTTCGAGGATTACGAGGAAGACAAGAAGCGCCGCCTCGGCCCCGACGCGGTCGAGCCCAAGCGGGTGAAGTTCAAGAAGTTCACCCGCTGAGCGCTGCTCGCGGGTCGGACGGACCGGAAGACATGGAAAAGGCGGGGGCATTCCCCGCCTTTTTTCGTTTCAGTGAGCGCAAGGTTCTTGGCGCACATGTCTCGTGCTTACGAACGGTGCCTCCGGCGCGGAATCAAGCCCGCAGGGCGCCGCGCCATCGCCGGCCCGCCCCCCCGGGCTGGCGATTTGCTGACGCCAGCACGGAGTGTCGAGGTCCTTCGGACTTGGCTGGGATAAATCGAGAGGAGCGGAGGTTGCATCGCCATCCCGCGGGCCAACGATCGCGCGCCTTCAATCCAATTGCCTCTCCACTGCCATCGGCTCGGCAGACGCGCGCCTGCCCTCCCCTCAAAGCGACCGGCGGATCGCCCGCACCGCCTTCGAGGCGATCTGGCTCTCGACACTGCGGCCGCGCTTTACCGTGTTGTGGCGCACGGGGCGGTTGCGGACGGGGGTGCCGGCATGGTGGCCGCCGCGCTTGCTACGGGCATAGGCCGACAGGGCTTTCTTCGCGATTCGCTGGATCGACATCGGATCCTCCTCTCAGAATGATTGGTTCTGGCGAAGAAACGCCCAAAACGGGAAAGCCGTTCCGGCCCTCGCGTCAAAGCTTGTGCGACTCAGACCATCGTGGCATAGCTCAGGCTGCTACTCTCTATTCGACCTGTTCCTTTTACGGCCACTGTCGAGACTAGACGACGACGCCGGGCCGCAGCATTTCCGCGTGCGGCATCAAAAGGAAGGGGTTCTACCCATGGCAACTGGCACCGTGAAGTGGTTCAACACCACCAAAGGCTACGGCTTCATCGCTCCCGAAGGCGGCTCCAAGGACGTGTTCGTGCACATCTCCGCACTCGAGCGCTCCGGCCTGACCGAGCTCAAGGACAACCAGAAAGTGTCCTACGAGCTGCAGTCCGGCCGTGACGGCCGCGAAAGCGCGATCAATCTCGAGCTGCTCTGATCCATCCGATCAGACCGGCCAAAAGGCGCGCCCCCGGGCGCGCCTTTTTCGTTTCAGCACCCGTCGTTTCCACCGCCTCAGCCCCCGAACAGGCGCCAGCCGGCCAGCCAGCGCGTCAGCGTGGTCAGGAAACAGGCCGCGGCAAAGGCCAGCGCCAGCACCGGGAACAGCCCCGGCAGCAGGCAGATCAGAACGAAGAGCGCGATGGTCTCGGCCCCTTCGGTCAGCCCGCCGAGATAGAAGATGCCCTTCGACGGGTAATCCTCCGAGGTGATCCCGCGCCGCTCGGCGATGATCGAGAAGGCGAGGAAGGAGGAGCCGGTGCCCACGAAGCTCGCCACCAGAACAGCCGCCGGCAGCGCGTTTGCCACAGGGTCGGCGATGGCAAAGCCCAGCGGGAACAGCGCGTAGAACAGGAAGTCGAGCGCGATATCGAGAAACGCGCCGCGATCCGTCGGCCCCGCCAGCCGCGCCACCTCGCCGTCGAGCCCGTCGGCCAGCCGGTTCGCCACCAGCCCCGCCAATGCCAGCCAGACCAGCCCCAACGCCGCTCCTGCCACCCCGACAAGCCCCAGCGCGAAGCCCACAAGCGTGATCGCGTCGGCACTGACGCCGCGCGCGTGCAGCCGCTCGGCAAGGGGATGGATCAGCCGCCGTTGCAGCGGCAGGAGCTTGGCGTCGAACATGGGGCCTCCCGTCTGTCCCGCGCGACTGTTTCGCGGCGCGCTTGCAAGCGCAACCGCGATCCCGGAAAGTTGAGCCATGACAGAGCTGCCCCCGCCCCCTGATCCCCACGACGACCCGGATAACGACCCCGACCCCCGCCTGCGCCTGCGCATCCTCTTCGGAGACAGCGCCATGCTGGGGCCGGGCAAGGCCGAGCTGCTCGACCGCATCGCCGAGACCGGCTCCATCGCCGCCGCCGGGCGCGCCATGGCGATGAGCTACAAGCGCGCCTGGAGCCTCGTCGAGGAGATGAACCGCGCCTTCCGCGCCCCGCTGGTCGAGCGCAGCCGGGGCGGCACCCGTGGCGGCGGCGCGCTGCTGACCGAGACCGGCGAGCGGGTGCTGGCGCATTACCGCCGCGTCGAGCGCGCCGCCGCTGCAGCAGGTGCCGAGGATATCGCGGCGCTGAAGTCGCTGCTGAGCGATATGTCCCACGAGAAATAGCGCTTGCCTCACGGGCGGCCCCCGATATGTTTCTGGAAACATATTGATCCGGAGCCCGCATGCCTCGCCCCACCCTGCCCTCGCTCGCCGCCCTCGGCATTGCCGCCCTCGCGGCCAGCGACGCGGCGGCCGGGCAGGTGACGGTCTTCGCCGCCGCCAGCATGAAGACCGCGATGGACGAGATCACCCCGCTCTTCGCGGAGGCGACCGGCGACACAGCCGTGGTCTCGCTGGCCGGCTCCTCGGCGCTGGCGCGGCAGATCCAGGCGGGGGCCCCGGCGGATGTCTTCATCTCGGCCAATCCCGGCTGGATGGATGCGCTCGAAGCCGACGGGCTGATCGAGGCAGACAGCCGCACCGACCTGCTCGGCAACAGCCTTGTGCTGATCACCCACGACCCGCAGGCGACCCCGGTCGAGATCACGCCAACCCTGCCGCTCTCCGGGATGCTGGGCGCGGATCACCTCGCCATGGCGCTGGTCGAGGCCGTGCCTGCCGGGATCTACGGCAAGGCCGCGCTGAGCGCGCTGGGGCTCTGGGAGGGCGTCGCACCAAAGGTCGCGCAGGCCGACAACGTGCGCGCCGCTCTTGCGCTGGTCGCCACCGGCGAGGCGCCCTTCGGCATCGTCTACGCCACCGACGCCCGGGCCGAGCCCGGCGTCACCGTGCTGGGCACTTTTCCCGAGGGCAGCCACGCGCCCATCACCTATCCCGCCGCGCGCGTGAGTGACGGAGACAGCGCGGTCGCCGAGGCATTCCTCGCCTTCCTGAAAGGCCCCGTTGCACGCGCTGCCTTCGAGCGGCAGGGTTTCACCGTCCTGACGGAGTAACCGCCCCCATGTCCCTGCTCGGCCCCGACGAATGGCAAGCCGTTGCGCTGTCGCTGCGCGTCGCGCTCTGGGCGACACTCGCCGGGCTGCCGCCGGGGATCCTCGTGGCCTATGCGCTGGCGCGCTGGGAGTTTCCCGGCAAGCAGGTGCTGAACGGGCTGGTGCACCTGCCGCTGATCCTGCCGCCGGTGGTGACGGGCTACCTGCTGCTGCTGACCTTCGGCACCCGTGGCCCGGTCGGCGCGGCGCTGAAAGAGATCGGCATCGTCTTCGCCTTCCACTGGACCGGCGCCGCGCTCGCCGCCGGGATCATGGCCTTTCCGCTGCTGGTGCGCGCCATCCGCCTGTCGATCGAGGCGGTGGATCCGAAGCTCGAACAGGCCGGCGCCACGCTCGGGGCCTCGAAGCTCTGGGTCTTCGCCACCGTCACCCTGCCGCTGACACTGCCCGGCATCCTCGCCGGCGCCATCCTCGCCTTCGCCAAGGCGATGGGCGAGTTCGGCGCCACCATCACCTTCGTCTCCAACATCCCCGGCCAGACCCAGACCCTGCCCTCGGCGATCTACGCCTTCCTGCAGGTTCCGGGCGGCGAGGCCTCGGCGCTGCGGCTGGTGGCGGTCTCGGTGGCCATCGCCATGGCGGCGCTGATCCTGTCGGAAATGCTGTCGCGACGCATCGCCAAGCGGGTGGCGGGCGCATGAGCTTGCAGGTCGAGATCAGCCACTGTTTCGGCGGCTTCCAGCTCGACATCGCCTTCGAGGCGCCGCCGGGGCTCACCGTGCTGTTCGGACGCTCGGGCTCGGGCAAGACCACCATCGTCAACGCGGTGGCGGGGCTCCTGCGCCCGGATGCGGGCCGCATCGCGCTTGGCGAGCAAGTGCTCTTCGACAGCCAACGCCGCATCTGGCAGCCGCCGCATCGCCGCCGCCTGGGCTACATCTTTCAGGACGCGCGCCTCTTCCCGCATCTCACCGTGCGGCAGAACCTGCTCTACGGGCGCTGGTTCGCCCCCCGCGACGACGCTCCCGACGAGTTCGACCGGGTCATCGACATGCTCGGCATCGCGCCGCTGCTCTCCCGCCGCCCGGGCGCGC
This sequence comes from Salipiger sp., assembly GCF_059781815.1. Lineage (NCBI taxonomy): Bacteria > Pseudomonadati > Pseudomonadota > Alphaproteobacteria > Rhodobacterales > Roseobacteraceae > Salipiger > Salipiger sp. The sequence goes on from NZ_JBYNAH010000076.1 coordinate 5,183, forward strand.
TCTCGGGTGGCGAGCGGCAGCGCGTGGCGATCGGGCGCGCGCTCCTCGCCAAGCCGCGCCTGATCCTCGCCGACGAGCCGCTGGCGGCGCTCGACGAGGCGCGCAAAGCCGAGATCCTGCCCTATTTCGAGCGCCTGCGCGACGAGACCCGCGTGCCGATCCTCTATGTCAGCCATGCCCCCGCCGAGGTCGCGCGGCTCGCCACCTCGGTGGTCGCCTTGCAGGATGGTCGGGTGTCGCGGCACGGCAGCGCCACCGACGTGCTGGGCGACCCGTCGGTGACCCCGCTCGGCGCCGGGGCCGCCGGCGCGGTGATCGAGGCCCGCATCCTCTGCCACCATGACGACGGGCTCACCGAGCTCGAGGCGGCGGGCGGGCTGCGCCTGCTGATCCCCAGCGTGCCGCGCGCTCCCGGCACACCGCTGCGCATCCATATCGAGGCGCAGGACGTGATGCTCGCCACCAGCCGGCCCGCGCAGATCTCGGCGCTCAACGTGCTGCCCTGCCGCATCAAGGCGCTGCGCATGGGCAACGGCCCCGGCGCGCTGGTCCAGCTCGACTCCTGCGGCAACCTGCTGCTCGCCCGCGTCACCCAGCGCTCGGTCTCGACGCTCGGGCTGCAGGACGGGCAGGAGGTCTTTGCCGTGCTGAAGGCGGTTTCCGTCGCCAAGGGCGCCATCGCGGGCGGCCCCGGCACGGGCTGAGGCCCGAGGCCTCGCTGCACCGCATCATTATCGCAAGATCCGAGGAACCGCGCGCGCCTTCCGGGCGTTTTGCGCCGGGTGCTGATCCGTCACACTCCCGATACACGCCGCCGCCATAAGGCGGGCGAGCGAAAAAGAAAGATCTACCGATGCCGTCTTCTCCCGCCGGCAATGACGCCCGCCGCACGATGCGCAGCCTGTTCCTGTCGGACCTGCATCTGGGCGCCCGCGCCAGTCGCCCCACGCAGGTTCTCGCCTTTCTCCGAAACATCGAAGCCGAAACGATCTACCTCGTCGGAGACATCTTCGATCTCTGGCACGGGGGCCGGGTCCATTGGACCGATGCGCATGAGGCCGTGATGGACACCTTCCGCGAGCGCCGCAGGAACGGGACCCGCATCGTCTACCTTCCCGGCAACCACGACACCGTGATGCGCGCGCCCGACGCCCGCGTCGACGGCTGGGAGCTGCGCGAAGCGGTGATCCACCATGCCGCAGACGGTCGGCGCTATCTTGTGCTGCACGGCGACCAATGCGACCCGCGTTTCCTGCGCTGGCACTTTATGACCCGGCTCGGCAGCCGCATGGACGCGATGCTGCGCCAGCTCGACGACTGGCAGCGCCGCCGCGACGGTCTCGGCCCCGACGAGCGCAGCGCCGCGCAGCGGATCATCGGCCACGCCAACCAGCTCCTCGCCATGGGCGATACGTTCGAGCGCCGCCTGATCAAGCTGGCCCGCGCCGCCGGCACCGGCGGCGTGATCTGCGGCCACTCGCACAAGCCCGGCCTGCGCGCGCATGGCGAGATGGTCTACGCCAACTGCGGCGACTGGATCGACAGCCTCACCGCCATGACCGAAGATCGTCAGGGGGGCCTGAACCTCGTCCGGTTCACCGCCGCTGCGGCCCCGTTGCCGGCGCCTTCGAAACCCGCTGCCGGCAAGGGCGGCGCACTGGCAGGAGGCCTGGCATGACCGACGCGCTTCTCTTCTCTCTTCTGGCGGTCCTCGCCGTGACCGTCGCCGTCCACCTGCTGAGCGCCGTGCTGGCGGCATGGCGCTATCGTCAGTCCGGCGCGAGTGCCACGGACGACACCGACCTGCCCTTCATCTCGCTGGTGCGCCCGGTTTGCGGTGTCGATGCCTTCGACCGCGAGACGCTCGGTTCGTCTTTCCGGCAGGACTATCCGCGCTTCGAGGTCATCTTCTGCGCGCCCTGCGAATACGACGCGGCGGTGCCGCTGGTGCGCGAACTGATCGCCGAGAACCCGCAGGTCGAGGCGACGCTGCTCTTTGGCGAGACCCCGATCAGCGGCAACCCCAAGCTCAACAACCTGCACAAGGGCTATGCCGAGGCGCGCGGCGAATGGCTGGCGATGACCGACAGCAACCTGCTTCTGCCTGCCGATTACCTGCGCAGCCTGATCGCCACGTGGCGCGAGGATACCGGGCTGGTCTCCTCGCCGCCCGCCGGCATTCGCCCCGGCAATTTCTGGGGCGCGGTTGAATGCGCCTTCCTCAACAGCTCGCAAGGGCGCTGGCAGCTCGCCGCCGACAGCCTCGGTCAGGGTTTCGCGCAGGGCAAGACGTTGTTCTGGCACCGCGATGTGCTGGAGGCGGGCGGCGGCCTGCCAGCGCTCGGGCGCAACCTTGCCGAGGACGTGGCCTCGACCAAGCTGGTGCGCGCGCAGGGCAAGCGGGTGCGGCTGACGCCCCGGCTCTTCGCGCAGCCCATCGGCCACCGCCACGCCCGCGCGGTCTGGGACCGGCAGCTGCGCTGGAGCAAGGTGCGCCGCGACGGCTTTCCGCTGATCTTCTGCGCCGAGATCGCGCAGGGCCCGCTTGTGCCGCTGGCGGCGCTCGTCGGTCTGATCGCGATGGGGGCTGTGCCCGTCGGGATGCTGCTGGCGCTGCTGATCCTGTGGTACGGGACCGAGATGGTGCTCGCCCGCCATGCCGGCTGGCCTGCAGGCCCGCGCGACCTCGCCGCCATGGTGATCCGCGATGCCTTGCTTCCGGCGCTTTGGGTCGCCACATGGACAGGGCGCGGCTTCACCTGGCGCGGAACCGAGATGGCGCCTGCCGAGGCCGCGGGCCCCGCGGAGTAAGACTTGTTCGGACTGGAAACCGTCACCGCCCTGCTCGCCAAGAACGGGCTGGCCATCCTCGCACCGATCGCGGTGCTCGAGGGCCCGATCGTCACCGTGATCGCGGCCTGGCTGGCAAGCCGCGGCCTGCTCGATGTCTGGAGCGTGAGCGTCGTGGTGATCCTCGCCGATGTGTTCGGAGACCTGCTGTTCTACGCGCTCGGGCGCTGGGGGCTGCACCGGCTGCCGCTGCGCTGGCGCTACCGCATGGGCCTGAGCCGGGCGCGGCTGGCGCAGGTCTCGGGCCATTTCGAAACCCACGGCGCCCGCACGCTGGTGCTGGGCAAGATCACCCACTCGGCCGGCGCCGCGGTGCTGGTGGCCGCCGGGCTGGCGAAGATGCCGCTGCTGCGCTTTCTCTGGGTCAACCTGCTCGCCACCATTCCCAAGAGCCTGTTCTTCGTGGCCATCGGGTATGCCTTCGGCGCGGCCTATTCCCGCATCGATGATTGGATCGCACGGATCTCTTTGCTGCTCCTGGGCGTTCTGGTTCTGGGCGGCATCGCCTGGTTTCTCAAGAGGACGACACAGAAATGACCCGCGCGCTGTCCATCTCCTGCATCATCCCGGCCTATAACGAGGCCCCGCGCATCGGCGCGGTGCTCGATGCGGTGCTGGGCCATCCGCTGATCGACGAGGTCATCGTGATCGATGACGGCTCCTCCGACGGCACCGCCGAGGCGGCGGAGGCGCATGGGCCCGATGCGCCCGGGCTGCGGGTGGTGCGCCAGCCGCGCAACGGCGGCAAGACCCGCGCCGTGACCCGTGGCATCGCCGAGGCGCGCGGCAGCCATATCCTGCTGCTCGACAGCGATCTTCTGGGGCTCAGCCCCGAGCATCTCAGCGCCCTGATCACGCCGGTGCTGGAGCACCGCGCCGAGGCCACGATCAGCCTGCGCCGCAACGCGCCGCTGCTCTGGCGGATGATCGGCATCGACTACATCTCGGGCGAGCGCGTCATGCCGCGCCGCCTGCTGGCGGAGCAGACCGAGGCGCTGCTCAACCTGCCGCGCTTCGGGCTCGAAGTGTTCATCAACCGGCTCTGGCTCGCCGAGGGGCTGCATATCGCCATCGTGCGCTGGCCCGAGGTCGAGAGCCCCTACAAGCACGCCAAGCGCGGCGGCTGGATCGACGGGCTGCGCGCCGACATCGCCATGCTCGGCGATATCTTCCGCACCGTGCCGCCCACCGAGACCCTGCGCCAGGTGGTGGCGCTGCGCGGCCGCCGGGTCTGACCCCCTTTCCCGATCAGGCTCGCGCCACCAGCGCTTCGAGCATCTCCATGCAGCCGCTGAGCTGGTCCAGTTCGATGAACTCGTCGGGCTGGTGGCCCTGCGCCATGTCGCCCGGGCCGCAGACCACGGTGGGGATGCCGGTCGGCACGAAGAACCCGGCCTCGGTGCCGTAAGAGACCTTGCAGAGCCCGCGCGAGAGGCCGCGCAACGTCTTCAGCGCCGGCAGATCGGGATCGGTGTCGAGGCCGGGATAGGCAAAGACCTGTTCCAGCTCGATATGCTCCAGCCCGGCCATGACGCGCGGCACGATCTTGTCCGGAGACTCGGCGGCGAGGTGGCGGATCTCCCAGTCGACCGTGGCGCGGTCGGGCACGATGTTGAGCGCGGTGCCGCCCTGCAGTTTGCCCACATGCAGCGTCGAGCAAGGCACATCATAGCCCGCATCCTGCGCGCCATCCTTCATCAGCCGCGCCTGCTCGGCCCGGAGATTGGCCACCAGATCGCAGGCCCCGTGCAGCGCGTTGCGGAATTGCGGCGCCATCGCCGAGTGCCCGGCCTCGCCGTGGCTCACCGCGCGATAGGCGGCCTTGCCCTTGTGGCCGGTGGCCATCACCAGCGAGGTCGGCTCGCCCACCACGCAGAGCGCCTGCGGGCCCAGCGCCGCTTCGAGATGCGGGATCATGTACGGGATGCCGCGGCAGCCCACCTCCTCGTCCCACGAGAGCACGATCGAGACCGGCCCCTGCGCCTCTGCGGGCTGCTCGGCCAGCGCCAGCGCGCAGGCCACGAAGCCCTTCATGTCAGTGGTGCCGCGCCCGAAGAGCCTGTCGCCCTCGCGCGTGAGCTTGAAGGGATCGCGGGTCCAGGCCTGCCCTGCGGCGGGGACCACATCGGTATGACCCGAGAGCACCACGCCGCCCGCGCCGCCGCGATTGGCGATCAGCCCGGCCTTCTCGCCGCAGGGCGAGGGCACGCGGGTGAGGGCGAAGCCGCAGCGCTCGAGATGGGCTTGCGCCCAGTCGATCAGCGCGAGGTTGCTCTCCGACGAGACGGTCGGGAAGGCGATCAGGCGATCAAGCAGTTCGAGCACGCGCATCACTCGTCTCCCGGCACGCCGTAGGAGGGCGCGGCGGACGGGTCGAGCGCGCGGGTGACATAATCCGCCGCCTGCGGCTGATAGACCTCCCAGGCCCGGGCGATGGCCTCGATCGGGCAGCCCTCGTCGATCCAGTCGCATCGCAGCTCGGCATAGGGCCAGCTCTCGCGGTCGACGATCAGCATCCCCGCCGAATGGACCGGCCCGGCCTCGCCGCCCGCAGCAAGCCCCGCGCGCATTGCCGCGATCAGCCGGTCGCCCAGCGCGCCGGTGGCGGCCTCGAAGCCCGCAACCATCGCTTGCGGTACGCCGTCATTGGCCAGCAGGTTGCCCCCGGCGGCGACGTCCTGCCCCTCGGCCTGGGTCCAGATGCCGAGCGAGTTCGGCCCGGAATGGATCGCCGTGCCGCCCTGTGCATCCACAGCCAGCACCTGCCGGTAGGCCATGTGCTCGGCGCGTCCCTTCAGCGCCTTCAGCGCCTCGGCCGCGCTCGCACCCTCCGCCATCAGCTCAAGCGCCTGCGGCCCGAGGCGCGGGTCGGTGACATTCTGCGAGGCCACCGCGCCGACGCCCGCCCGGGCAAAGGCGCAGCGCGCCGCCACCGCCGGCGAGGAGGACGAGATCGCCACTCCGAACTGGCCGGTCTCGGCGCAGCGCGCCACGAGGGAAAAAGTCATGAAGTCTCCTTGGTCTTGGTCTTCTGCCGACCCGGCTCAGGTCGGGATCTTGCGCGCGATCCAGCTGGCGAACTCGTAGTTCGGCCGCTCCAGATGCGACAGCGCTCCGGGCACCGCGTGGCGCGATTGCATGCCCTTCCAGACCCGCTCGGTGCAGCCCTTGTCCTCTTCGTTGACGTGATCGAGCAGGCCCTTGAGAGTCTCGAAATGCTGCGGCGCCTCGGCATCGGCGGCGAAATCGGGATGCAGCCCGCCGCCATAGATGATCTTGACGTGGCCCGGCCCGTCGGGCGTCAGGCTGAGATACCAGAAATAGCCCGGCGTCAGCGTGATCATCAGCGACGGGTAGACCGAGAGCAGCCATGTCCGGTAGCGGTCCTCGCCCTCCAGCTCGGTATTGTCTTTGTGGGCGATCGACAGCGCGATGCTGTCATCCTTCAGGATGTGGTGGAAATTGAAGCCAGGATAGCCCTCGGGGCAGGTCATCTTCTTCAGGTCCACCGCGCCGCCGATGGTGCCTCCGTGGCACATCGGCAGGTGGTAGCTCTCCATGAAGTTCTCGGCGAGGATCTTCCAGTTGGTGTTCCAGCGGTGCTCCTCGCGGAACACCTCGACATAGTCTTCCATCGGCAGGTAGCCGACGAGATCGTCCATCTCTTTCAGCGTCTCGTGCGGCTCGGGCAGATCGGGGTCGAGCGTGACCATGATCCAACCCTTCCAGTCGACGCAGCGGATTGCCGGCAGGCTGTTCTCGGACTTGCAGAAGCTCTGGTTCATCTCCATCGCCGGCGCGCCGCGCAGGCTGCCGTCGAGATTGTAGGTCCAGGCGTGGTAGGGGCAGGTGATGGCACGCACGTTGCCGCGCCCTTCGAGCAGGATCGACATCCGGTGCCGGCAGACATTCGACATGGCGCGCAAGCCGCCCTCGCGGTCGCGCAGCACGATGACCGGCTCGCCGGCGATCTCCATCGTCAGGTAATCGCCCGGCGCCTTCAGCGCATCGGCCCGGCCGGCGCAGAGCCAGCTCTTGGCGAAGACATGCTCCTGCTCGAGCGCGAGGAAATCCTCGCTGGTATAGACCGAGACCGGCATTGCCTGCGCCGCCTCGAAGGGCGTGGCGACATTGGCGCGGAGCTCCGCTGCGGGGTCATGGATGTTCATCGTCGTGCTTCCCTGCATCTCGCGCCGGGGCGGAACCACCCGCCGCCGGGTCGAGCCCTCTTTTCGTCCACGCTTGTCCGCGCCCGGTCAAGTCTGCCGCGTGTTCGGGCGCCCCGAAAGCCGGCCAAGACGGCCCGCGCCGCCCCGTTTTTGAGCCGGAGCGGCGCGGTTGGGTCAGCTTGTCAGAGCGATACAGGCGACGAAAGAAGAGCCTTCCAAAGCCGGGCTTAGGAAAAGCCTAAGACCCGGCCCGCAGGTCACAGCTCGGCCATCACCTCTGTGATGCTCTCGCGCAGGATGGCGCCGATGGTGGCGATCTGCTCGGGCGACAGGATCAGCGTCGGCGACAGGATCAGGATATGCCCGAGCGGGCGCGCAATGAGCCCCTTCTGCTGGCACTTTTGCGCCACCTTGAGGCCGATATTGATCTCAGGATCGAAGATCTCCTTGCTCTCCTTGTCCTTAACGAACTCGATGCCGATCATGAAGTGGCTGCCGCGCACCTCGCCGACGATGTCGAGATCGGAGAGCCCCTTGAGCGTGGTCTCGAAGAGCTTGCCGGTGGTCCGCGCGGTCTGCGGGATCTGGTCGCGCTCCATCAGCGCGATATTGGCGAGGCCGGCGGCCGAGGCGGCGGGGTGGCCGGAATAGGTCATGCCGTGCAGGAACATGCCGCCGGGGCCCGAGATCACCTCGTGGATCTCATCCGACAGGATCGTCGCCGAGAGCGGCTGGTAGCCCGAGGTCAGGCCCTTGGCGGTGGTGATGATGTCGGGCTGGAAGCCGAACACGTCCTTCGAGGCGAAGAAATGCCCGAGCCGCCCGAAGGCCGTCACCACCTCGTCGGAGATCACCTTGATCTCGTAGTCGCGGCAGAGATCGGCGACGCGGGCATGGTAGCCCTCCGGCGGCACGATGACGCCGCCCGCGCCCATGATCGGCTCGCCGATGAAGCAGGCGATGTTCTCGGCGCCGAGGCTCTCGATCTCGGTCTTCATGTCGTCGAGCAGCGCGTCGGTGAACTCGGCCTCGGTCATGCCATCGCCCTCGCGCCAGTAATGCGGCTTGCGCAGGTGGTGCACGATGCCCTCGGCCTTGTGCCAGCCGTCGGAATATTCCGGCGTGGTCATGGCGATGGCGAGGTGGGTGGAGCCGTGATAGGCGCCATAGCGGCTCAGCACCTTGCGCTTTGAGGGCTGTCCGAGGCGCTTGTAGTAGTGGTGCAGGATGCGCACCGCGCTGTCATTGGCGACCGAGCCGGAATTGCCGAAATGCACCTTGTTGAGCGAACCCGGCGCCAGCTCGGCGAGCTTGGCGGCCAGCGCCGCGGCGGTCGGGTGGGTGAAGCTGTAGAAGGTCGAGTAGAAATCCAGCGTATCGAGTTGCTGGTTGATCGCCTCGATGATCTCGCGGCGCTTGTGGCCGACATTGACGCACCACAGCCCGCCGATGCCGTCGATCAGCTCGTTGCCCTCGCTGTCGGTGACCATCGTGCCCTCGGCGCCGACGATGGCGGTGCGCGCGCCATCCTGCTTGAGCGCGTTGAGGTCGGCGAAGGACTGCACCAGATGCACGTCCTCGGTGAGGATGTCGTCGGTGGTCTTGGGCAGGTCGAGGGTCATGATCAGAGCTCCCGGTAATCAGCGAGTTGGGTGGAAAGCGAGGGCCTGGGCAGGTCGTCGTTGACGCTCAGGTCGGCAATGAGCAGCGCCTCGCCGCGTCCGGCAGAGACCATCGGCTGGCCCAGCGGGTCGGCGATCAGCGACAGGCCCCCGAAGGCCAGCCCGGCCTCGATGCCGCAGTAATTCGCGTAGACGATGGTGATGCCGAGCTCGGCGGCGCGGCCCGGCACGGTGGCGCGCTGCACGTGATCGAAGCCCACGGCATTGGCGGTCGGGACCAGAACGAGGCTGACGCCCTGCTCGGCCAGCGCCCGCACATGCGGCGCGAACTCCACGTCATAGCAGATCAGCAGGGCGGCCTTCACGCCGCACAGCTCGAAGGTGCAATAGGCGTCTCCGGGCGCGAAGGAGGCCTGCTCCATCGGCCCGAAGAGCTGGATCTTGCGGTAATGGCCCAGCACCGCGCCGTCCGGCCCGAAGGCCGTGGCGGCATTGTAGACCGTCTCTCCCTCGCGCTCGGCCCAGCCGATGGTCAGACCGCAGCCCGCGGCGCGGGCCATTGCGGCCAGCCGGGTCTCCCACGCACCGCCGCGCGGTTGCGACAGCGAGGCGTGGAAAGCGGGCTGGTTATAGCCCGGCAGGAACAGCTCGGGCATGACGAGCATGTCGGCCCCTGCGGCGGCGGCGGCGGTGAGCTGGGTGGAGACGCAGGCAAACGTCTCCTCCGTGGCCCCGCTGATCGCGGGGCCCTGATAGAGCGCGAGTTTCATCGGTCGGGCTTACTTCTTCAGGTTGGTCCAGATCGCGTCGTAAAGCACCTGGACCTCTTCCGGGCAGGCCTCGACGAAGACGGTCGTGGTGCCTTCCGGCGGGTTCGATTCAGGCGAGTTGGCGACCTCCGGGTCGAGGAACTCGGCCACGCCCTTCACGCCCGCCGAGTACTGCGCGTAGTTGGTCAGGGCGGCGGCGTTCTCGGGCTCGAGCATGAAATTCATGAAGGCCAGCGCACTGTCGCGGTTCGGCGCGTCCTTCAGCAGGGTGATGTTGTCCATCCAGACGATCACGCCTTCCTTGGGGAAGGCATACTCGATCGGCGCACCCTCGCCACGAGCCTTGGCGGCGAAGCCCGACCAGATCATGCCGGCGGCGGCATCGCCTGAGACCAGCACGTCCTTGGCCACGTCGGAGCCGAAGGAGGCCCAGTCGGCCTTGGCGCCCATCACCAGCGCGTTCAGCGCCTTGAGCTGGTCGCGGTCCGAGGTGCATTGCGGGATGCCAAGATGCATCGAGGCGAGCGTCAGCGTCTCGCCCGAGGTGTCGAGCACGTTGATCTTGCCCTTCAGCTCCGCCGGCGGCTCGAAGATGATGCCGGTGGTCTGGATGTCACCGTCGAACACCTCGCGGTTGACGGCAAAGGAGGTCGAGCCCCACTGGTAGGGCACCGAGCTCTTGCGACCCTCGTCAAACGGCACGTTCAGCCACTGGTCTTCGATGTTGGAGAGGTTCGGGACTTCCTCGGGAGTGAAGGTGCCCAGCATGCCCTCGTCGCCGAGGATCTTGACCATGTAATCGCCCGGAACAGCGAGGTCGTAGGAGCCCAGCTTGCCCGCCTTCAGCGAGGCCAGCAGCGCCTCGTTGCTGTCATAGGTGTCCATTGTGACCGTGATGCCGGTCTCTTCGGTGAACTTGTCGAGCAGCTCCTGCGGCATGTACTCGAACCAGTTGTAGAGCTTCAGCTCGCCCTCGGCCTGCGCCGCCGAGGCGGCGGCCAGCGCGATCAGGGAGGTGGCAAGGATCTTCTTCATGGGGTGTCTCCGCTGTTGGGTTTTTATGGTTTTGGGTCTTCAGGGTTTCTTGGCCTGACCGCTGCGTCCGATCAGCCAGGAGAGAGTGACGAACACCACCGAGACGCCGAGCATCAGGGTGGAGATCGCCATGATGTTGGGCTTGATGCCCTGTTTCACCGCGCCGAAGATGGCGGTCGGCAAGGTCTCGACGCCGGCCCCTTTCACGAAATTGGTGATCAGGAAGTCGTCGAGCGAGATGATGAAGGCGAGCAGGAAGCCCGAGAAGATGCCGGGCATCATCAGCGGCAGCAGGATCAGTCGGAACGCCTCCCAGGGCGTCGCGTAAAGATCCATCGCCGCCTGCTCGTAGCTGTCGGGCACGCTCTGCATCCTCGCTGCGATCGGCAGGTAGGCGAAGGGGATGCAAAAGGTGATGTGGGCCAGCAGGATCGTCCCGATGCCGCCCGAGAAGCCGATGGCGGTGAAGAAGATCAGGCTCGCGACGGCGGTCACCACCTCGGGCACCATGAGCGGCAGGTTGATCAGCGCGAAGGTGGCGGTCTTGCCCTTGAAGCGCCCGGCGCGGTGCATCGCCACCGCCGCCGAGGTGGCGATCAGCGTGGCGCAGAGCCCGGCCAGCACCGCGATGATCAGCGAGTTCATCGCCGCGCGCTGAAATTTCGGCGACTCGGGCCCGGTGAAGACATCGACATACCAGTCGAGCGAGAAGCCGCCCCAGTTGGTGATCGAGGTCGAGGCGTTGAAGCTGTAGACCGAGACCACCATCAACGGCGCGTAGAGCACCACGACGCAGAGCAGCGTGATCGCGAAGAAGCCAGGGAAGCGGCGCAGGTCGAGCTGCTTCATGGCTTGGCCTCCCGGGTCTGCGAGCGCGCGTAGACCAGCAGCACGATCATCACGATGGTCATCAGGATCATCGCCGCCGCCGCCCCGAAGGGCCAGTTGCCGGCAGCACCCTTGAACTGCTCCTCGATCAGCGAGCCGATCATGAAGCTCTTGGCGCCGCCCAGCAGGTCGGGGGCGAGGAAGGCGCCGAGCGAGGGCACGAAGACAAGGATGCAGCCCGCGATGATGCCCGGCTTGACCACCGGCAGGATCACCAGCCGCAGCGTCGTCCAGCGCCCGGCATAGAGATCCGCCGCCGCCTCGGAGAGCGCGAAATCGTAGCGTTCGACGGCGGCATAGATCGGCAGCACCATGAACGGCAGGTAGGAGTAGAACAGGCCCAGCTGCACCGCGAGGTTGGTGTTGATCAGCCCCAGCGGCTGGTCGATCAGCCCGCTCCAGAGCAGCATAGCGTTGAGCGGCCCCTCGTCGCGGATCAGGAACTTCATCGAAACCGTGCGGATCAGCAGGTTGACCCAGTAAGGCACGGTCACCACCAGCAGCCAGACGGTTCGCATGCGCGCCTCGCGGGTGGCGATGAACCACGCGGTCGGGAAGCCGATCAGCAGGCAGAGGATTGTCGCCAGACCGGCCTGCCAGATCGAGCGCCAGAAAATGGTGATATAGGTCCACTCGATCTTCGGCGGCTCGTCTCCGAACAGGCCGCGGTCGAGGAAGAACTGGTCATAGGCGGCGAGCGAGAACTCCCAGATCACGCCGCCGCGGAATTCCTTGGTGAGGAACGAATAGGTGGCCATCAGGGCAACCGGGACCAACAGGAAGACCCCGATGACCACCCATGTCGGCAACAGCAATCTGCTTGCGTTGCCCTTGTAGATTTCCGACGAGGATGCGCCGCCCGGCGCCATCGCCGCCATCAGGCCGAGAGCAGGCGGGCGGCGCCTGCTTCCAGTTTCAGCCCCACTTCCGTGCCGCGCTCGGGCAGCCGCGTGGCTTGGGCATTCTGCAGCCGGATGGTCATCTCCTGACCGCCCTCGAGCTGCGCCTTGAGCTGGATGTCGGTGCCGAGATAGACCTGATCGGTGGCGATCACCGTGAGGTCGGCCTCGGAGGCCGGGCAGAGATCGATGCGCTCGGGGCGCAGCGACAAGACCCCCTGCCCCACCGCACGGGCGAGCGGCGTCGGGCAGCGCAGGGTGCCGCCGCCGGGGAGAGAGACCTCGGCCATGCCATCGCTGATGCCCAGAACCGGCACCTCGATCAGGTTGGTCTCGCCGATGAAATCCGCCACGAAGCGGTTCGCCGGGGCCTCGTAGATCTCGCGCGGGGCGCCGATCTGCTGCACGTGCCCGTCCGACATCACCGCGATGCGGTCGGACATGGTCAGCGCCTCTTCCTGATCGTGGGTGACGAAGACGAAGGCGATGCCGGTCTCGCGCTGGATCTGCTTGAGTTCCATCCGCACCGCCTGCCGCAGCTTCAGGTCGAGCGCCGAGAGCGGCTCGTCGAGCAGCAGCACCTTGGGCTCGGGCGCCAGCGCGCGGGCCAGCGCCACGCGCTGCTGCTGGCCGCCCGAGAGCTGGCCGGGGCGGCGTTTGAGGAATTGCGACAGGTGCACCAGCTCGAGCGCCTGCTTGGCGCGGCCCTCGGCATCGACCACCGACCAGCCCAGCCGCTGCAGCCCGAACATCACGTTCTCGAGCACCGTCATGTGCGGGAAGAGCGCGTAATGCTGGAACACCGTGTTGACCGGGCGCTTGAACGGCGGCAGCGGCGCAATGTCCTCGCCATGCAGGCGGATCTGCCCGCCGCTCACCGGCTCGAAGCCCGCGATGCAGCGCAGCAGCGTGGTCTTGCCGCAGCCCGACGGCCCGAGCAGCGTGAAGAATTCATTCTCGGCGATGTCGAGCGACACCTCGTGAAGCGCGGTGAAGGTGCCGAAGCGTTTCACCACGCGGTCGATGTTGATCACGGTTCCGGTCACGATGCCGAACCACCCCCTGCGGCTGTTGTCCCTGTTTCGGGCTATACCACCCGTTATGATGGGTATACCCTAGGCGCAGGACATTCGGGGGGTATATACCCCCAGAGAGGTATGATGCGAAAACTGCCGAACATGACGGAGAATTTTCTCGGGCGGGCCATCTCGGCGCTTGAGACCGACGATTTCGCCAGCCTGTTCTTCCAGTGGCTGATGCGCTGCTTCGAGACCGACAACACCACCATGCTGGCCTATTTCCAGAACCGGCCGCCCGAGCTTCTGTTTTCCCATGCCCGGGAAAAGCGTGTCCACGAAAAGCTCGAGGATGACTATCTCACCGGGGCCTATCTGCTCGATCCGTTCCATGCGCTGCACATCGAACGGGCACCGGAAGGGCTCTACCGGATGCGCGACATCGCCCCCGACCAGTTCACCCGAAACGAATATTTCTCGGCCTACTATCGCCGCACCACGCTGATCGACGAGGTGGCCTACGTGGCCTACCCCTCCGAGGGCGTGTCGGTACATGTCTGCCTCGGGCGCGATGCCAGCTCGGGGCGGGTGTTTTCCTCGCGCGACATGGAGCGCGCCGAGCAGATCGCGCCCATCGCCTGCGCACTGGCGGCGCGGCACTGGTCGAACCTGCGCTCGACCGGTGATTTCAAGGATTCCGCCGTGACCGGAGCGCTGCAAACGCGCATGGAACAGGCGCATGGCGTGGCGCTCACCGGGCGGCAGGCCGAGATCGCGCTGCTGATTCTCAAGGGCCACAGCTCGGCCTCGATCGCCATGCGGCTCGAGATCAGCCCGCAGACCGTGAAGGTGTTCCGCAAGCAGCTCTACCGCAAATGCGAGATCTCCTCGCAGGCCGAGCTGTTCTCGCTGATGATGCCGATGCTGTCGTCGCTGGAGTTCTGATCACCGCGCCGGCCCGGCACGAGAAAGCCCCCCGCAGCATCCTGCGAGGGGCTTCGTCATGATCCGGCTGCGCGCGCCTCAGTTGACGCAGCGCTTCTCGGCGTCTTCGACCGCGGCGGTGAAGCCCAGCAGCGAGAAGGTGTCCTTGGTCTGGGTGCCGCGGGCCGAGCGCGCGGTCAGAACCGCGTCGGCGCCGCGCTTCATCGCGGCGATGATCTTGGCATCGTCCTCGGGCGTCGCGGGCCACGCCCATTCGCCGTCGCTGTAGAGCTCGAACTCCGAGCCGCCGATATTCACCCCGACCGTCGAGCCCGGCGCGAAGGGATAGCCGCCGGTAAAGGCCACCTGCCCGTTCACCCCGCCCTCGGGACGGTAGAACACCATCAGCAGAATATCCCCGCGGCGCACCGAGACGACGCGGCCATCCTTGGTGTTCACGCTTTCCTTATAGGTGGTCACGGCCCAGCATTCGCGCGGGTCGCTGCCCTCGAAGACCGACCAGTCGGTGATCGCGTTGACGCGGTTCTGGCTCTCTTCCTGCGCAAGCGATGCCGTTGCGGCCAGCGCCAGCAGGGCTCCGCCCAGAACTCCACCGAGAAATGACTTCATACCGTGCAGCCTCCAGCTGTCTTGTGCCTCTATCCGTGCGGTCGGCGCCCGGCCAGTTTCGGCCCAATCGCGCGCGCTCCCGATTTTCTACTCGACGTCGGGAAGATAGACTGAAAAACCTGCCGCCATAAACCCCCTGTTGGCAAGATATCGCTTAGTTGTGAAGGACCCGAGGATGGCGAACGCTCCCGAACTCATGGTTGAGATCCACCGTGGCCCGCTGGCCGAGAGTTTCCACTCCGGTCACGCGGTGATCTGCGACGACAGCGGCCAGATCGT
>NZ_JBYNAH010000077.1:0-20244 GCF_059781815.1 Salipiger sp.
ACTGTCGAGCCTGAGGCGGGTGCCCGCGCCGTCCGGTGTCACGGTGAGCGAGCCGCGCGGCAGCGTCACGGTGAGGCTTTCGCCGCTCTCGGTGACGGGGCGTTCGGCCCGGGCGGCGTAGCTGCGGAAGGTCGCGATGGGGGTGGTGCTGTCGATTTCGAGCGTGGCATCGGCGCGCTGCATGGGAACCTCGTCTGGGCTGACGCCAGGACGCGGGCCTGGTCAGGTCCGGTACGTGGCGAGCGTGTTGGGGGGAGGGGGATCGTCTCGATCCGGCTGGGCGCGGGCCTTGCTGCGCGCAATCTCTGCGAGGGCGCCGAGCCTGTCAAGCGGTGGCGGTGCTCACGCGCCCCGGTGCGAGACGGGTGCTGCCTCAACGCGCGGGCCAGACGGGACGCGTATCGGGCATGCGCGACGCGGCAGCCACGCTCGTTTCAGCGCCGCGGGTGCCTGTCTTGCAGGAGGATCAGCGGGGGCGGGGCGATCGAACGGCCCGCAGATGGCCGCTGGCCAGAGCCTGCGCAGGCCCGGAGAAGAGGCGCGGCGGCGGCTTGCTCAAATGGTCAGTCAACGCCCGAAAATCGGTTTGGTTTCATGAGCCTCGTCGATCTTTGTCATGAGGCGACAAGCGCTTTGCTTGCTGTGTTTCGGCCCTAGCATTCCCCCAATCACGTTTCCCCGGCGCGGCCCTGTTCCGCCCCGACTGTCCCCTGCGAGAGGAAGGATCTCTTATGAGCCCACCCATCGATTTCAGCCTGCGCCGCCGTACCCTGCTGGCCGGAACCGCCGCCGCCGCGGCGTTTTCTGCCGCCAGCCGTCGCGGTGCCGCGGCGCAATCCGCCGGGGCGCCGGCGGGGCCCGAGACCTCGACCGTCACGCTCACCGTCAACGGCCAGCCGCGCGAGCTGACCGTCGACAACCGCACCACGCTGCTCGATGCGTTGCGCGAGCATCTCAAGCTCACCGGAACCAAGAAGGGCTGCGATCACGGCCAGTGCGGCGCCTGCACCTGCACGGTGAACGGCGAGCGCATCAACTCCTGCCTGAGCCTCGCGGTGATGCATGACGGCGACGAGGTCGAGACCATCGAGGGCATCAGCCAGCCCGAAAGCCTCGACCCGATGCAGGCCGCCTTCGTCGAGCATGACGGTTTCCAGTGCGGCTATTGCACGCCGGGTCAGATCCAGTCCGCCCGCAAGGTCATCGAGGAGATCCGCGCCGGCATCCCGAGCCATGTCACCGGCGACCTGACCGCCGAGATCGCCATCACCGATGCCGAGATCCGCGAGCGCATGTCGGGCAATATCTGCCGCTGTGGCGCCTATGCCAACATCCTCGCCGCCATCACCCAGGTTGCGGAGGAAAGCGCATGAGGGCCTTTTCCTACGAGAAACCCGCCGATCCCACAGCCGCCGCGGCACGCGCGGCAGAGGTCGAGGGCGCCAAGTTCCTCGCCGGGGGCACCAACTTGCTCGACCTGATGAAGCTCGAGATCGAGACCCCGCTTCACGTCATCGACGTGAACGGGCTCGGGCTTGACGAGATCACCGAGACCGAGGAGGGCGGGCTGCGCATCGGCACGCTGGTGACCAACACTGCGCTCTCCGCCGATGCCCGCATCCGCCGCGACTACCCGCTGTTGACCCGCGCCATCGCCGCAGGGGCCACCGGCCAGCTGCGCAACAAGGCGACCACCGGCGGCAACCTGCTTCAGCGCACGCGGTGCCCGTATTTCTACGACACCAACATGCCCTGCAACAAGCGCGTGCCGGGCTCCGGCTGCGGCGCGCTGACCGAAGGGGCCTTCTCGCGCCAGCTCGGCGTGATCGGCACCTCGGAGGCCTGCATCGCGACCCACCCGTCCGACATGGCGGTGGCGATGCGCGCGCTCGATGCGGTGGTCGAGACGGTGACCCCCACCGGCATGACCCGCGAGATACCGCTCGAGGAGTTTCACCTGCTGCCCGGCGACACGCCGGAGCAGGAGACCACGCTGATGCCGGGAGAGCTCATCACCCATGTGCGCCTGCCCGCGCCAGTGGGCGGCCTGCAGGCGTATCACAAGGTCCGCGACCGCGCCTCCTATGCCTTCGCGCTGGTCTCGGTGGCGCTGATCCGTCAGGCCGACGGCTCCGGCCGGGTGGCGCTTGGCGGCGTGGCACCGAAGCCGTGGCGCTCCGACGCCGCCGATGCCGAGCTGCCCAACGGTGCCTCCGCGGTGATGTCGGTGCTGCTCGACGGCGCCCGCCCCACCGAGGAGAACGCCTTCAAGATTACCCTCGCCGAGCGCACGCTCGCGGCCATGCTGAAGGAGTCCTGAGATGGAATTCACCAAACCGGTCGAACACAATCTCTTCGACGACGCCAAGGTCGTGGGCAAGCCGATGCAGCGCATCGACGGCCCGCTCAAGGTCACCGGCACCGCGCCCTACGCCTACGAGCGCAATGACGCGGCCCCCGATGCGCTCTACGGCTACCCGCTTGGCGCCGGCATCGGCCATGGTCGCATCACCCGCATGGATGCCGAGGCCGCGCGCCGCGCTCCCGGCGTGCGCGCCGTGGTGACCACGCTCGAGATCGACCCGCTCGAGAAGGGCATGAACAACGTTGCGCGCCTGTTCGGCGGCGACGAGGTGCAGCACTATCACCAGGCCATCGCCGTGGTGGTCGCCGACACGTTCGAGCAGGCCCGCGCCGCCAGCGCCCTGATCGAGGTCGCGTACGAGGAGGGCGCCCCCGCCGATCTCGATCTCGACGCCGCCTTCGAGGGGGTGCAGGGCACCGGCGAGCCCGACACGCTGGTCGGCGATGTCGACGCCGCCTTCCGCGACGCCGCACAGGTCGTTGACCAGATGTACCATACGCCGGCCGAGAGCCACACGATGATGGAACCGCACGCCTCCACGGTCGATTGGTCGGATGGCGAGGATATGACGGTCTGGACCTCGAACCAGATGATCAACTGGAACCACAAGTCGATCGCCACCACCTTCGGCATCGATCAGGAGCGCATCCGCGTCGAGAGCCCCTATGTGGGTGGCGGCTTCGGCTCCAAGCTCTGGCTGCGCGCCGACGCGGTGCTGGCCGCCCTCGGTTCGCGCGCAGCCGGCGTGCCGGTGAAGCTGGCGCTGCCGCGCCCGATGGTGATGAACAACACCACCCACCGCTCGGCCACCGTCCAGCGCATCCGCCTCGCGGCGGGGACCGATGGCAAGCTCACCGGCATCTGGCACGAGGCCGCGGCCTATTGCCTGCCCGGCGGGCGCGGCGAGAACGCCACCGCGCAGACCCCGGTCTTCTACGCCGGCGAGACCCGCCGGGTGAAGAACCACGTGGTCGACATGCCGCTGCCCGAGACCGCCGACATGCGCGCCCCGGGCGAGGCCTCCGGCCTAATGGCCCTCGAGATCGCGATGGACGAGATGGCCGAGAAGCTGGGCATGGACCCGGTGCAGTTCCGCATCGTCAACGACACGCAGGTGAACCCGTCCGACCCGGACATCCCGTTCAGCGACCGTCACTTCGTCGAGTGCCTCGAGCGCGGGGCCGAGGCCTTCAACTGGTCGCAGCGCAACACCAGCCCCGGTGGTCAGCGCGACGGCGACTGGCTGATCGGGCACGGCGTGGCCGGGGCCTATCGCGGCGCGCTGGTGATGCCCTCGGGCGCGCGGGCGATCCTTGATGGCGGCAAGCTGATCATCGAGACCGACATGACCGATATCGGCACCGGCTCCTACACCATCCTGGCGCAGACCGCCGCCGAGACCATGGGCATGGATCTGGCCGATGTCGAGATGCGCATGGCCAACAGCGCCTACCCGGTCTCGTCGGGCTCCGGCGGGCAGTTCGGCGCGCCGAGCTCGACCTCGGGCGTCTATGCCGCCTGCATGGCGCTGCGCGAGAAGATCGCCGGCAATCTCGGCCTTGAGGAGGCGTCGTTCAATGGCGGCCGCGTTACCGGGGGCGACACCGACATGGCGCTCTCCGAGATCAATGAAGAGGTCTCCGCCGAGGACGCGATCCAGTGGGGCGATTTCCAGAAGGGCTACGCCATGGGCACCTTCGGGGCGCATTTCGTCGAGGTGGGCGTGCATGCCTATACCGGCGAGACGCGGGTGCGCCGGATGCTCGCGGTCTGCGATGCCGGCCGCATCATCAACCCGATCACCGCGCGCAGCCAGGTCATCGGCGGCATGGTGATGGGCGTCGGCGCGGCGCTCTCCGAGGACATGGCGCTCGACACCGGGCGCGGCTTCTTCGCCAATCACGACATGGCGAATTACGAGGTCGCGGTGCATGCGGATATCCCCGAGCAGGAGGTGATCTTCCTCGATACGCTCGACGGGGTGGCGACGCCGCTCAAGGCCAAGGGCGTGGGTGAGCTCGGGCTCTGCGGCGTGGCGGCGGCCATCGCGAACGGGGTCTACAATGCCACCGGCGTCCGGGTGCGCGACTACCCGCTGACCATGGACAAGATGATCGACCGCCTGCCGGCGGTCTGATCACACGCCAACCCTTGCGACGGGGCGCGCCTGGAAGGGCGCGCCCCGTTTCGTTTGCGCGCGCTGAACCCACCGATTGATGCAAGTGCCTCATGAGTGCGTGCCATTCGGCGTCGGTTATCGGCGCAGCACCCACCGCATAGATGTGAGCCAGACGGACGAGGCGCGGCCCCGCTCCGACCCGAGACACAGGCCCCGCAAGGGCCAGCATCAAGAAAGGAAATCTCCATGATCCTGCAACAAACCGACACCCTCCCGAACGGCGTCGCCATTCCCAAACTGGCGCTCGGCACCTGGATGATTGACGACGACAAGGTCGCCGACGCAGTCGTGGCTGCCGTCAAGCTCGGCTACCGCCACATCGACACCGCGCAGGCCTATGGCAACGAGCGCGGCGTGGGCGAGGGCATCCGCGCCTGCGGCGTGGCGCGCGAAGACCTCTTCGTGCAGACCAAGCTCGCCGCCGAGATCAAGGATTACGACGGCGCCAAGGCCGGCATCGAGGCCTCGATCGAGATTCTCGGGCTCGACTATATCGACCTGATGATCATCCACAGCCCGCAGCCCTGGGCCGACTGGGCCGGCGAAGACCGCTTCTTCGAGGGGAACCTCGCGGCGTGGAAAGCGCTGGAAGAGGCCGTGGAGGCCGGCAAGATCCGTGCCATCGGGGTGTCGAACTTCCAGAAGGCAGACCTCGACAATTTGCTGCAGAATGCGACCATCAAGCCGATGATCAACCAGGTGCTGGCCCATGTCGGCAACACCCCGTTCGAGCTGATCGAGTATTCGAAGTCGAACGGCCTGCTGGTCGAGGCCTATTCGCCGATCGCCCACGGCAAGATTCTCGACAACGAAGAGGTTGGCGCAATCGCGCAGAAATACGGCGTGAGCATCCCGCAGCTCTGCATCCGCTATGTGCTGCAGCTGGGCCTGCTGGCGCTGCCCAAGACCGCGAACCCGGAGCACATGAAGAGCAATGCCGACGTGGATTTCGAGATTTCGGAGGCGGATATGGAGGTGCTGAAATCGCTGAGCGCCAAGGATTACGGCGACGCGAGCGCCTTCCCGGTCTACAGCGGCACGCACTGACCTGACACTCGAGACCGAAAAACGGGGCCGCTTTTCGCGCCCCCGTTTGCTTGTGGGGGGGGGGTACAACGCCGCGCGCGAGACGCGACCGGCGGTCGGCGCCGGCGAGTCTCCCCGCCGGCGCCGGGACCTCAGCCGTCGTATTGCTCGTCCGAGACCTTCTCGAGCCAAGTCACGGGCGAGCCGTCGATGCTCTCCTGAATGGCGATATGCGACATGGCGTTTTCCGGCGCCGCCCCGTGCCAGTGCTTTTCGCCTGCCGGAAAGAACACCACGTCGCCGGTGGTGACTTCCTCGATTGGGCCACCCTCGCGCTGCACCCGGCCGCGGCCGAAGGTGATGATGATGGTCTGCCCGGCGGGGTGAGTGTGCCACGCGGTGCGGGCGCCGGGTTCGAAGGTCACATGCGCGCCCGAGGTGCGGCCCGGTTCGTCGGCCTGGAACAGCGGGTCGAGCCGCACGGTGCCGGTGAAGTAATCGGCCGGACCGGGGGCGGAGGGGGTGCTGCCGCAGCGAATGATTTTCATGATCTGTCTCCTTGGAATGGAACGCCGCGCCTCAGCGCAGCTTGTCGAAACGGTATGTGAGGGCGGGGCCGCCGGGCTGGACATAGGCCAGCTCGACGGTGGCCATGGCGAAGGGCTCGACGAAGCGGGCGTTGCGCAGCCCGCCGCAGTCGAGCATCTCGAAGCCGATATCGCGGATTAGCTCGCCGGCGATCCACTTGGCGCCGTCATCATCGGCACAGGTGAGCACCTGCGGCGCGGGCGCCTGTCCCTTGCGGGCGAAGACCGGGGCAAAGCTCTCGGACGGCGTGGTGTTGAAGCATGAGACCCAGCGCACGCCGGGCCGCATCCGGGCCAGCTCCTCGGCCCCGGAGGAGGTGGTGCCCACCACGAGGTCACGGTCGGCAGCGTCGAGCGGCACGCAGCAGTTCAGCACCACCTTGCCATCGAGATCGCCGGCCTGCGCGAGCACGTCGCCGACGCGGCTCCAGTGCACCGCCAGCAGCAGAACGTCGGCATGCTCCACCGCGTCGGAGACCGAGCCGTGCTTGCCGCCGCTCCCCTGGGCCAGCCGCGCGAGCTTGCTGTCGCTGCGCGCGTAGGAAAACAGCACGTCATGCCCGGCGGCGGCCCACAGGCTCCCGAGGGTGCCGCCCATCAGGCCCGATCCGAGAATGCCAATCTTCATTGTCTGCTCCTTGACCTGCGTGGGGGCTGCGCGCCTCCCCCTGTCTTTCACGGTGTTACGAGCCGCGGTTTTCGAACACGTCCTTGGCGACCGGCAGGGCCGAGAACACTTTCGGCCAGCCGGCGTAGAAAGCGAGATGTGAGAGCATCGCCCCGGCCTCCTCCTGCGTCAGCCCATTGTCCATGGCGCGGTTGAGGTGGAAGGTCATCTGCTGGGGCTGGCCGGCGACGATCAGGGCCGCCACGGTGACCATGCTGCGGTCGCGCGGGGCAAGCGCCGGGCGGCGCCAGAGGTCGAGGAAGAGCATCTGTTCGGTGGTGTCGACCACGCCCTGGCTGACATCGCCATAGAGGCCCGAAACCATCTCCTGGCGGCTGGCTTCGGCCTTTTCATCGTAGCCCAGCAGCTCGGGGGCGACGGCCGGCAGATCCTCGGCGGTGACGCCGCGCGCCGCGTAGACCGGGGCCATCGCCTCGGCGGCGGCGGTGGCGTTGCCCCAGCCGGTGTAGAAGGCCAGATGGGTGACTGTCTCCGACAGTTCCGCCGGGGTCACGCCCGCGTCGAGCGCCAGTTCCACATGGGCGCCGAGGGACTCGGTCTCGTGACGGGTCATCAGCGCGGCGAAGGTCAGCAGCGCGCGGTCGCGCATCGCCATTGCCTCGCCGGACCAGACCTCGCCGATCAGGCCGTCGGTCGAATAGGCCTCCAGCGCCGGGGCGACCTGGCCCACGGCGGCGGGCAGGGTTGTCGAGACGTCCTGGGCGCTGGCGCTGCCGGCAGCGAGCGCGAATGCCGAAGCGGCAATATAGCGTTTCATCTTAGAGGCTCCTCTGTCGGGTTGCGGTCTCTGTCCGACAGATGTGGCCTTCCTTACTGTGGCGTTAATGGGCGTTGTGACGATCCCAATCATGACTTCGCTTCATCAATCCTCGGACCCGCTTCGTCGCGCCTGTCAGCGACCTCCCGCAAACGGAGAAGAGGCGGCGGGCCGGGTCATTGAGGCGAAGATCAGGAGAGCATTGATCGATGCATCCGCACAAGACCCGCCACCCTCACGCTGGAGAATCTGCCACTCCCGAACCCTTGCAAATCCGCCGCGGTCGAGCGCTGCGCGGGAGACGGTTTCAGGAGGTCGATGTTCTCACGCATCATGGAAGAGGTGTCGGCGCCGAGTGCCTGAATTGGGGGGCGCTAAAGCATAGACGCAGGGCAGAGCACCGTGTCGATCCGCTTTGCGCGCCCTCCGCGCAGTGCCTGACCCTTGCGAGGAGCTGACCCAAAGCGGCGCAACGCCCGCGGGGGCAGCATCGGACGTTCAGAGGATGCAGAGACAGGATCGTCTCCGCATCCGCGCAGGGGTATGTCCAGCGATGGGTGCGATCAGCCCGCCGACCGGGTGAGCATCCCGAAGAGATCGCGCGGATCGTCCGGGTCGGCAAGCATGTCGAGCGGCTCGGCAAACGCCGTGTCCTGCACCTTTTCGCGCACGTAGCGCAGGGCGGAGAAGTCCTCGATCGCAAAGCCCACGCTGTCGAACAGGGTGATCTGCCGGGCATCGCGGCGCCCCGGGGCCTCGCCCCGCATCACCTGCCAGAGCTCGGTGACCGGGTGATCGGCGTCAAGCGCCTGGATCTCGCCCTCGATACGGGTCTGCTCGGGGTATTCGACGAAGATCTCTGCCCGCAGCAGGATGTCGCGGTGCAGTTCGGTCTTGCCGGGGCAGTCGCCGCCGATGGCGTTGATGTGCTGGCCGGCGCCGATCATGTTGTCGGTCAGGATGGTGGCATATTGCTTGTCGGCGGTGCAGGTGGTGATCACCTGAGCGCCCTCGACGGCGTCCTGACCCGAGGCGCAGCACGTCACCTCGAAGCCCTGCGCGGTGAGGTTGCGGCTGGCCTTCTCGACCGCCTTCGGGTCGAGATCGTAAAGCCGCAGCCGGTTGATGCCGCAGAGCGCCCGGAAGGCCATGGCCTGGAACTCGCATTGCGCACCGCAGCCGATCATCGCCATGACCTGTGCGTCCTTCGGCGCGAGGTAGCTTGCCACCAGCGCCGAGGTCGCCGCCGTGCGCAGCGCGGTCAGCACGGTCATCTCGGTCAGCAGCACCGGGTAGCCGGTGACCACCTCCGAGAGCACGCCGAAGGCCGTCACGGTCTGGTGGCCGGTGCGGGTGTTCTTGGGGTGACCGTTGACATATTTGAAGCCGTAGAGCGTGGTGTCGGCGGTCGGCATCAGCTCGATCACCCCACCGGGCACATGCGAGGCAACGCGCGGGGTCTTGTCGAACTCGGGCCAGCGCTTGAAATCCGCCTCGATATGGGCGGCAAGCTCCCGGAGGAAGGTCTCGATGCCGACGTGATGCACGAGGCGCATCATGTTCTCGACCGAGACAAAGGGCACGTAGGCGAGGTCGGACGGGGCGATTTGGGCAGGGGCAAACGTCATCAGTAGGCACTCCGGGTCATGCGGTCCATGACGCGGCGGCCGAACAGGCTCGCGGTCAGGTCGCACATCAGTTTCGCGGTCTTGCCGCGTTCGTCGAGAAACGGGTTCAGCTCCACCAGATCGAGCGAGGTCACCAGCTCGCTGTCGCAGAGCGTCTCCATGATCAGATGCGCCTCGCGGAAGGTGGCGCCGCCGGGCACGGTGGTGCCGACCGCGGGCGCGATGGCGGGATCGAGGAAATCCACGTCGAAGGAGACGTGCAGCATGCCGTTCGCCTCGCCGACGCGGGCCAGGAAGCGGCGCAGCGGCTCGAGCACGCCGGTCTCGTCGATGGCGCGCATGTCGTGCACCTCGACGCCAAGCTCGCGGATTCGGACCTGCTCGGCCGCGTCGACCGAGCGGATGCCCATCATGCAGATGTTCTGCGGGTCGACCGTGGCGGGCAGGGCCGGGTAGGCATCGCAGCCCGGCTGGCCGGTGAAATAGGCCACCGGCGTGCCGTGCAGGTTGCCGCTTTCGCTGGTTTCGAGCGTGTGCAGGTCCGGGTGCGCATCGAGCCAGAGCACGAAGAGCGGACGGTCCGCCTCCCTCGCGCGGCGCGCCATGGCGGGCACGGTGCCCGCCGCCATCGAGTGATCGCCGCCCATGAAGATCGGCAGATCGCAGGCGGCGCCGGCCTCGTAAGCGGCAGCGTGCAGAGCGGCGATCCAGGCCGAGGTTTCGGCGAGGTGATGCAGTGCCGGGTTGGCGTGCGGCTGCGGCGGCTGCGCCGCGATGCTCACATCGCCGCGGTCCGAGACCTCCCAGCCAAGCCCGGCGAGGCCTTCGGCAAGCCCCGCGGTGCGCAGGCTGGCCGGCCCCATGATGCAGCCGCGCTGCGAGGCGCCGGTCTCGATGGGGGCTCCGAGCAGGGCACAGGTTCCGGGCATGTCGATGGTCCTTTCCGCAAGAGATCCGTGGTTGGCGCCTTGTCCCATGCCGAGTTGACTTTTTCGACGGATCAGGTGATCAAAAGGCACATTATATTGCGCAAAATGAAAAGCTGATCATGCAAAACGATCAAGCCTCTCCCGATGCAGCGGCGGCGCTGTCCCAGTCCGATCAGGCGCTGATCTCGGCGCTGCGTGACGATGCACGTAGGTCGGTGACCGAGCTTGCCCACATCACCGGGTTGTCGCGGACCACTGTGCGCACGCGGCTTGACCAGCTGGTGCGGTCCGGGCGGATCCGGCGCTTCACCATCGAGACCGATGTCGATGTCGAGGGCGAGGTGCGCGCCATCACCATGGTCGAGCTTCAGGGGCAGATGTCGCATCAGGTGATCCGAGCGCTGGCCAAGATCCCCGGGGTCACGACGATCTGGTCGACCAACGGCGCCTGGGACCTCGTGGTGGATATCCGCACCGCGAGCCTGGTGGATTTCGATTCCATCCTGCGCCAGATCCGGGGCGTGCCGGGGGTGGTGAACTCGGAGAGCAGCCTGCTGCTTGCGCATGCCGCCGGTATGAGCCGACGGTGAGCGCCGTCAGACCGCCACGGTGGAGCCCCTGACGATCAGCTCGGGAACCGGAGCGCTGCTCGAACCCTCGGACGAGCCGGTGCGCAGGGCATCGACCAGCCCCTTGGTGGCTGCTTCGGCCACCAGATCGAGCCGCAGGTTGAGCGCCGTGAGGGCCGGGGTCTCGCTGCGCGCGCGCAGACCGTCATAGCGGGTCGCGACACGAACCTGCCCCGGGACGCTGAGGCCGAGATCGCGCAGGGCCGTCATCACCCCCGTCGCCATAGCGTCGATTGGCACCATCACCGCATCGGGGGCGCCGTGCTCGGCGACATAGGCCTTCATGGCGAGGGTGGCGTCTGCCTCGGCCTTGGCTTCGGGCAGGGCGATGACGTTGACCGAGATCCCCTGTTCGGCGCCACGGCGCTCGAACACCGTGCGAAACGTCGTGTTGGACGCGCGGTCGCTTTGGCCAAGCACCAGCAGGATATCGCGGCCGCCGGCGTCCGCGAGATGGTCGAACAGCAAATTCGCCATGCGGTCATAGTCGAGACGAACCGCCAGAGGCTGCGTGTCCGAGGCCGGGCCGATGACCATGGTGGGCAGCCCGCGCGACTGCAGCAGCTTGAGGAATGGGTCTTCGCGCTCGGGCTCGACCAGGATCGCGCCGTCGAAAGCGATGGTGGAGAGCGCGGCGGCCGGGTCGGCAATCGGCGGCACGAGCAGCAACGCGGTGTTGCTCTCGAGCGCGGTCACCGCGGCGGAGGCCGCCAGCTCCATCAGGAAGCCGAGCCGCGCCGGTCCCGCGGCCACGGCGGTCGGCATCGAGGAAAAGATCGCGATGGTGCCAGCGCGCCCGGTGCGCATGCCCCGCGCCGCAAGGTTCGGCACATAGCCCAGCGTCTCGATCGCGAAGGTGATGCGCTTCTGGGTCTGGGAATCGACACGGCGCTTTCCGCTCAGAGCATTGGAAACCGTGCCCGGTGAAACCCCCGCAAGGCGCGCCACATCCTTGATCGTGGCCCGTTTGCGGGCGCCGGTCTGATCCTGATCCATACAAGCTCCGCCTGCTTCTTGTGCGCCTGACGGTTATTTCCGCCTCTCCACGCAGCGTCATGAGGAAATCGACGCAATGACTGCATTAAAGCGTTTTAATGACGCCGGCTGCAAGGCAATAGTGCATTAAAACGTTTTACAGCGGACAGGAGACGGCGATGCTGGATACGACGAAAGGCACTTTCGACCCGGAACAGGCCAGCGCGGTGACGCTGGAACGGCGTCGGCTCGGGCTGACCGCGCTCGACCGCGCGAAAAGCGCTGGCGGCTACACGCTCTATGCCCGCCAGACCGGCGGCGGCGTGGTCGACATGGTGGATATCGAGGGCCGCATCGCGCACCAGTGGCACATGCCCGTGCGTCCGGGCCGCGATGCGGTGCTGCTGCCCAACGGCAATCTCGGCTATAACGGCAGCCACGCCACCTCGGCGGCGCTCTACCCGGCATGGGATCTCTGGCACGGCGGCGATTTCTACGAGGCGACGCCCGAGGGCGAGATCGTCTGGCGCCACGAGGACATCTACCACCATCACGACGCCCAGTGGCTGCCCAATGGCGACCTGCTCTACACCGTGGCCGCCGAGCTTCCGGCGCATCTGGCAAAACGCATCTGCGGCGGCGACCCGCGCAAGGACGGCGCCGACGGCATCTTCCAGTCCGACATCGTCCGGCAGGTGAACCGCAAGGGCGAGGTCGTCTGGGAGTGGTGCATCTGGGATCACATCGACCCGGCGGACCTGCCGGTGCACCCGATCTTCGACCGCCGTCACTGGCCGATGATCAACGGTGTCTCCGAAACCGAGACCGGGCTGATCCTGATGAGCCTGCGCACCACCTCGGGCGTGATCGCGGTCGAGAAGGCCTCCGGCCGCATCGTCTGGCACGCCGGGCCCGATCTCGTCGCCCAGCAGCACACGCCGATCATGATGGCGGGCGGCACGGTGCTGGTCTTCGACAACGGCAACCTGCGCGTGGGGTCTTCGAACCCGTTCTCGCGCGCGCTCGAGTTCGATCCCGCGACCATGGAGGTCACTTGGGACTACACAGATCCCAACGCGCCGAGCTTCTTCTCCCCCTTCATGGGCAGCGCCGAACGTCTTCCGAACGGCAACACCCTGATCTGCGAGAGCGCCTTTGGCCGGCTCTTCGAGGTGACGCCCGCAGGCGAGACGGTCTGGGAATTCGTGATCCCGGACTTCGCCGAATACCCGGCCCCGCTGAACCAGTTCATCAAGGGCTCTCACAATGGCTGCTTCCGGGCGCATCGCTACAGCGCGGAGCAGGTGACATGGCTGTGACCGACATGAGCGAAGACCCGACTACAGGACGCACATCGCCAAGGATCGCCCCCTTCCTCTCGCACGGCGCGAAATGGGGCGCGAAGGCAGGGCTGCCGCTGATCTCCTTTGCCTTCATCCTTGGCATCTGGGCGCTGGTGGGGGCCTCGGGCGTGGTGAAGGAGGCGATCTTTCCGGCGCCGTGGTCGGTGTGGTCCGCCACGGTCGAGATGTGGCAGAACGGCACGCTGCAGAAGGACCTCGCGAAGTCGCTGGGCCGGGCCGGCGTTGGCTTCGGCATCGGCGCGACGCTGGGCGTCGCGCTGGGGCTGCTGACCGGGCGCGTGGCGCTGGTCCGCACCCTGCTCAACCCGTTCCTAAACCTGCTGCGCCCGATCCCGGCCATCGCGCTGGTACCGGTTGCGATCGTCTGGTTCGGCATCGGCGAGGGCTCGAAATACTTCGTGGTGAGCTACACCGTGTTCCTCACGGTCTGGTTCAACACCCATCACGGCATGGAATACGTGCCCGAAACCTACCTGCGCGCATCGCGCTCGCTCGGGGCCTCGAAGATGCGCGAGTTCCTCACCGTGGTGCTGCCCGCCGCCGCGCCGCACATCTTCGCCGGCATCCGGCTTGGCGTGGCGCTGGCCTTCCTGAGCCTCGTGGCCGCCGAGCTTTCCGGCGCCTCCTCGGGCATCGGCTTCCGGCTTCAGGAGGCGCGGCAATACGTGCGCACCGACCGGATGTTCTCGCTGCTGATCATCCTCGGCATCCTCGGCGCGGTGGCGGACCTCATCGTCCACGCCATCGGCAAGAAACTCGTGCACTGGGAGCAGGGCTGATGGCTGACGATCTGAAAGGCCGCGTCGAGATCGACGACGTGGTGATCCGCTTCAAGGGCCGGCAAGGGCCGGTGACGGCGCTCGCGCGCACCTCGCACGTGCTCGAGCCCGGCACCTTCACTGCGCTGATCGGGCCCTCGGGCTGCGGCAAGTCCACGTTGATGAACGCCATCGCAGGCTTCGTGCAGCCCTCCGAGGGCAGCTTGCGCCTCGACGGCAAGCCGATCACCGGCCCGTCCCCCGAGGTCGGCGTGATCTTCCAGCAGTACGCACTGTTCCCGTGGTTCACCGCGCTCAACAACGTCCGCTACGGGCTCAAGCAGTTCGGGTTGTCCAAGCGCGACGAGATCGACCGCGCCCGCGCGGCGCTGGCCGAGGTCGGGCTCGAGGCCCATGCGGACAAGTACCCGCAGCAGCTCTCGGGCGGCATGAAGCAACGGGTCGCCATCGCGCGCACCTTCGCGGTCGGGCCCAAGGTGCTGCTGATGGACGAGCCCTTCGGCGCGCTCGACGCGCAGACCCGGCTGGTGATGCACGAGCTGCTGCTCAACATCTGGCGCAAGCATCGCGCCACCGTGCTCTTCGTGACCCATGACGTGGACGAGGCGCTTCTGCTCTCGGATCACGTGCAGGTCACGAGCCAGGCGCCGGGGCGGCTGATCCGCCACTACCACCTGACGCAGGAGCGCCCGCGCGCCTTCAGCCGCTCTGGCAACGATCTTCTGGAGATCCGGGACGACATTCTCGACCTCCTTCACCCCAAGACCGAACTCGCAGACAGCCTCTAAGGGAGACTTACCGTGAACCATTTTTCCACACTGGCACTGGCCGCCGCGCTGCTCGCTCCGCTCGGGGCCAGCGCCGAGGAGCTGACCTTTGCATGGACCCCGAACCCGCAGACCCCGCAGGTCGATGTGGCGATCCAGAAGGGCTATTTCGAAGACGCCGGTCTCGACATCGAGTTCGTTGCCTTCCGCACCGGCCGTGAGGGCTTCGAGGCGATGATCGGCGGTCAGGTCGACGTGACCTTCATGGCGGAATTCCCCGCCGCCGTGGGCGCCCTGACCGGGCAGGAGTTTGCCGTGATCGGCGACCTCGCGCGCTTCACCGGCTCGCGCGTCATCGTCAACACCGCCTCCGGTGAGGTCGCGTCTCCGGCTGATCTTGCCGGCAAGAAGATCGGCACCACCATCGGCACCAACGTCAATTTCTACCTCGACGAAATCCTCGGCGATGCCGGGGTCGAGGCCGAGGTGATCGGCGCCGCGCCGCCGGATCTGGTGCCGGCGCTGGCGCGCGGCGATCTCGACGCCATCGTGCCCTTCCCGAGCTTCTACACCGCTGCCTCGAACACGCTTGGAGAGGATTACAGCGAGCTGCGGGTGCCCGGCTACGAGGTGCATTACATCCTCGCGGCATCGCCGGAGATGACCGGCGAGCGCGCTGAGGTCCTCGATGCCTTCATGGCGGCGCTCGCCAAGGCCGATGCGGACGTGAAGGCCGATCCCGAGGCCGCGATGGAGGCGGTCAGCGCCTCGATGCAGGGGGCGATGACTCCCGAGGGCCTGTCGGCGATGTGGCAGGATGTCGAGATCGGCCTCAAGCTCGACACCGCGCTTGCAGAGCTTCTGGTGGAGGAAGCCGACTGGGTCCTGTCAAAGGGCGTGGTGAAGGGCGAGGCCGTCACCACCGAGGAAATGCTGGCCCATTTCGCGCCGGCAGCGCTGCAAAAGGCCGCGCCCGAGGCGGTCGACCTGCCGTAAGCGGATCGCCTTTTCGGGGTCGCGGGGGCTACTTTCTGCCGCGACGAGCGGCGCGCCTCGCTGAAGGGCGCAGGGGGTCTGACCGTTGCGCGCCAAGGCCCGACTGCAGACAGATCACCGCGGGCGGCGCGCCGCCCGCGAGGCCCGGCGGCGGTGTCTCATTCCCGATAGGTCGCGTGGCAGGCCTTGCAGGTTTTCCCGAGCTGTCCGAGCGCCGGCCCGAGATCCGACGGGGCCGAGACGGTGCCGGCCAACCCGCCGGCCACGGTTTCCATAGCGCGGGCGTGCTCGGTGAAGCGCTCCCATTGCTCCCAGATCACCGGAAGCGCCTCGGATTTCGGGTCTGTCGCCGGGGTCTCGAACGTCGCGGGCACCTGCGCCGATTGCGCGGCGATCTCGGTCAGGGCCGCATTCACCGCATCCGCGTCGAAGGCGGCATCGCCCTTGGCCATGCTGCCGATCACCTTCATCTGGTCACCGATCGTCTTCATCACCTCCATGCGCGCGAGCACATCCTTGTTCTTGACCCCGCCATGCGCGAGCGCTGCGGTGCCGGCCGCGATCAAAGCCAGTGCGAGTGCCGTCTTCTTCATTGCTGTTGGTCCTTTTTGTTATGCCTCGTGATCATCTAGTTTGTTATGCCTCGTGATCATCTAGCTCCCCGAGCCGGTCAGGCTACGTCGATCCAGGTGGTCATGCCGGCCGCCGCATGGGCGAGCATGTGGCAATGGAACAGCCATTTCCCGGGGTTGTCCGCAACGAAGGCGATCTCGAGCGGCTCGCGCGGCAGGCTCAGGATGGTGTCGCGCAGCGGGCCGAGGCTGCCATCGCCGCGCACCTCCCGGAAATGCATCCCGTGCAGGTGCATGCCGTGGGGAAACACCGTCTCGTTGCTCAGCCGCAGCCGCACCGTCTCGCCCCGCGAGAGGCTGGCGAAGGGCGTGTCGCTGCGCCCGGCCTGACCGGCCAGCGCCCAGAACTGCCCGCGCGAGGCCAGCTCGCGGAAGCCGAGACGCGCGCCTTCGAACAGCGCACTCTCCATGCCGGCCATGGCGCCGCCCTCCATCGCCATCTCGAGCTGTCGCGCCTGCGCGAGATCCGGCAGGTCCATGCGCGGATTAGGCGGCAGCGCCGCGGGCGCGGGGCGTGCGACCCGGGCGCTGCTGCCCGAGATGGTCATGTCGGCGAGCGCCACCCAGCTGTCGTCGTCCTGAGCCATCAGAAGCCCGGCTGGGCTGCCCTCTTCGGCGGTGACATCGACGATCAGGTCGACCCGCTGCGCCGGGGCGAGGATGATCTCGCCCTCGACGGCCTCCGGGGCCGGCAGCGGCATCCCGTCGAGCGCCACGGTCCAGCCCGCCATGCCCTGCAGCCGCAGCACGAAGATCCGGGCGTTGGCCGAGTTGATCAGCCGCAGGCGCAAGCGCTCATGCCTCTGGGCGGTGAGCGTGAAATCGTAGCGCCCGTTCACGCCTGCGAGGTTCCCGGTGCGTCCGCCATGGCTCATCATCATCGGGTGGTCGAAGGGCTCCATGAAGCCGCCGGTCTCGGGGTCGAGCAGCCAGTCGCCCAGCATCAGGATCTCGTCGCGGTCGACATCCGGCGCCTCGGACTCGTCGACGATCAGCGGCCCCGAAAGCCCGCGCCCCACCTGCTCCATCGAGTTGGTATGGGCGTGATACCAATAGGTTCCGGCATCGGGCAGCGCGAAGTCGTAGTCAAAGCTGGCGCCCGGGGCGACAGGCTCCTGCGTGAGCCCCGCGACGCCATCCATGGCGTTGTCGATGCGGATGCCGTGCCAGTGCACCGAGGTCGCCACGTCGAGCGCGTTCACCAGCCGCCGCTGCAGGCGCGTGCCCTGCCTGACGCGGATCAGGCTGCCGGGGAGGGTGCCGTCATAGCTCCACACCTCGGTGGCCGGGTAGCCCTCGGGTGCAAGCTGAACCGAGGCCTTGCGGGCGGTCATCTCGGTGTAGGCGTTTGCAAAAGCCGGTCGCGCGAGCGCGGCGGCGGTGAGGCCCGCGCAGACCGCGCGGCGGGTGATGGTCGGTCCTGTCATCTCAGTTGATCCCGTTGGAACGCTGCAATTCACGCACATAAGTGACGATCCCGGCAACATCGGCGCGGGTGAGACCCTGCTGCGGCGGCATGTTGCCGAACGACCAGTGATGCGCCTGCACGCCGCGCTCGACCGCCATGAAGAAGGCCATGTCGGCATGGTGTGACGGCTCGTAGATCTTGTGCACCAGCGGTGGGCCGAAGCCCTCTTTGCCGGACGCGCTCTCGCCGTGGCAATCGGCGCAGACGGCGTTGAAAGCGCGCTCGCCGATCTGAGCTTCGGAAGAGAGGCTGTCGGGCAGCATGACGCTCACAATGGCGGCGCCGTCCGATGGGGCTTGGGCAGTGGCCGGCGTCTCCTGCTGGTCTCCCGTGAAGACGAGGATTGCGCCGATGGCGGCTGCCGCGACTGCGCCGCCGATGAGAATGGTCTTGTTCATTCGAGTGTCCCTGACCGCACGAGGGCTGCGCCCTGCGTGTCGGATCCTGTCTTGTCTGAAAGGCCCGTGCGTGCGGGCCGGTCTCCGTGTGATGGACGCTCAGACCCGGGGAGGCGGCAGGTCGCAGCTCGGCTGGACTGCGGCCCCGGTTTCGGCGGCGGGCAGGGGAAAGCGGTCCGGCATTGTCGCAAGCGCGACAGGCAGGCCCTCGTCGCCGGGGAGCAGGGCCGCCGAGCAAGCGGCCATGTGGTGGCACTCGCTTGCGCCGTATGGGCTGTGGCCCGGCGCGGGGTCGGGACAGTCGGGGCAGCCATGAGCGTGGTGCACAGCGGGCCCGTCCCCGGGACCATCGAGCGCCATGCCCGCCTGCGGAAGCATGGCAAGGGCGAGAACCGCGGTCAGAAGGATGACAACAAGGATACGCAAGGCCGCTCCGCTCGTGATTGGGCGGCAGTGTGCCCAGACCCAAGCGCGGCGGTCAAGCATGCGCGGGGCGGGATCACGGGGGCTTGTCCGGGCGCGTGCCACGAAGGTCCCTCCCGGGGCCGTGCGGCGACAGCTCTGCAAAGACCCGGAAACCTTGCGCGGGGTTCGTCGTTGATCCCGGGTTCTTAAAGGAGAATTTGCCATGTCATACGGTCGCTTCGCAGCGATGATCGTCACCTCGACGGTCGTGATGTTCGGTCTGATGTATCTCAACACCTACGAACTCGATCACGTCACCTATTCCGAGACCCGCACCTACATGGCGCTTCTGATGGGGGCGGTGATGGCGATCATCATGCTCGGCTTCATGCTGTCGATGTACACCAACCGCACCGCGAATATCGCGATCTTTGCCGGGAGCGTGGTGGTCGCCGCGGTCAGTCTCTGGCTGGTGCGCTCGCAGACCACTGTCGGCGATGTCAGCTACATGCGCGCGATGATCCCGCACCACTCCATCGCGATCATGACGTCGCGCCGCGCCAATATCGAGGATCCGCGGGTCCGAGACCTTGCCGACGGCATCATCGAGGCGCAGGTCAAGGAGATCGCCGAGATGAAGGCCCTGATTGCCGATCTGACCGGGGAGGCCGCGCCGGAGTGATCGGGCTTCCTCCGCAGAAAAGGCGCGCGGCGCGGGTTGCCGAGGGCGAGGGGTAGGGCGCGCCCGGCCTCGACGCAGCGCGCTCCGACCGCCGCGCGCAAGAACCGGGCCTGGCGCAGGACAGAGCGGGGAGGTCACTCCTGCCGTGGGCGCGGCGGAAGCGCCCCTACTCGTCGCCCGGAACGCCGTAGGAGGGCGCCCTAGCCGGGTCGAGCGCCCGGGAGACGTAGTCGTACATCTGCGGGGCGTAGACCTCATAGGCGTCTTCGAGCGCGGTGATCGGGCAATCCCGCGACCAGTCGATGCGCAGCTCGGCCAGCGGCCAGCTTTCCCGGTCGACCAGCAGCAGCCCTGCGGAATGGACCGGGCCCTCCTCGCCGCCGGCCTCGAGGCCTGCGCGCAGTGCACCGAGGAGCCGCAGCCCGAGATGGCCTCGGCCGTTGGAGAAGGCCTGCACCATCACTTCCGGCACCCCGGCATCGGCCAGCAGATTGCCTGCGGCGGCGGCGTCGCGGGTCTGGGCCTCGGACCACATACCGAGCACGTTCTTGCCGGAAAAGACCGCTGCCTGCCCGGAGCGATCAAGCGCCAGCACCTGCCGATAGGCCATGTGGGCGCCGCGGCGCTCGAGGATCGCCAGAGCCTCGTGCGGGCTGGCGCCGCTCGCCATCAGGTCGAGCGCGTGGGGTCCGAGCCGTGGGTCGGTGACGTTCTGGGTCGCCACGGCGCCGACGCCCGCGCGCGCGAAGGCGCAGCGCGCCGCCACCGCAGGAGAAGATGACGCGATCGCGACGCCGAACATGCCGGTTTCGACGCAGTGGCCTATGATGGAAAAGGTCATGTGAACTCCGTCGGGCGCGGAGATCCGCCCCGGGTTGGCTGCGGGCTTGTGGCGCGGGCGCGTCGCGACGCGCCCATGCCGGTCTCAGTCCGGAATCACGGCGGTGGCGTCGATCTCGACCAGCCATTCGGGACGGGCCAGCGCGACCA
>NZ_JBYNAH010000356.1:0-2916 GCF_059781815.1 Salipiger sp.
CGCGGCGGAGGTTGTCTAGATCACCAAGCCCGGCGCCGAGAAACACGGCTACGAGCCGACCCCGCGCGACATCGTCGGCGCCCATGATGCCGATCTGATCCTGTGGAACGGGCT
The DNA here is from genome assembly GCF_059781815.1 of Salipiger sp. NCBI lineage: Bacteria > Pseudomonadati > Pseudomonadota > Alphaproteobacteria > Rhodobacterales > Roseobacteraceae > Salipiger > Salipiger sp. Next base: position 115 of record NZ_JBYNAH010000356.1, read on the forward strand.
GAACCTCGAGCTGTGGTTCGAGCAGTTCCTGCGCAACCTCGGCGATCTGCCCTCGGCGACGCTGAGCGACGGCATCGAGCCGATTGCGATCGCGCAGGGCGCCTACGAGGGCAAGGCCAACCCGCATGCCTGGATGGGGCTCGACAATGCGCAGGTCTATGTCGACAACATCGCCGCCGCGCTGAGTGCGCAGGATCCCGACAACGCCGCGACCTATGCCGCCAATGCGGAGCGCTACAAGCAAGAGTTGCGCGAGACGCTCGAGCCGCTGCGCGCCCGCATTGCCGAGATCCCCGAGGACAAGCGCTGGCTGGTGACCTGCGAGGGCGCGTTCAGCTACCTCGCCCGCGACTTCGGCATGAAGGAGCTCTATCTCTGGCCGATGAACGCCGACCAGACCGGCACGCCGCAGCAGGTGCGGGCGGTGATCGACGGGGTGAAGACGCACGAAATTCCGGCAGTGTTCTGTGAAAGCACGGTCAACACCGCCCCCGCCGAGCAGGTCGCGCGCGAAACCGGTGCCAGCTATGGCGGTGTGCTCTATGTCGATAGCCTGAGCGATCCCGATGGCCCGGTGCCGAGCTATCTGGATCTGCTGCGCGTCACCTCCGAGACCATCGCGGACGGGCTCGGCGCGGCGAACTGACCGAAGGACCGAAAGACATCCCCATGCGCGACAGCCAGACCGCCACCGCCCCGAGCCTCGATCCCGCCGATGAGCGCGCAGACGATCCCGGAGGCGGCATCCGGGCCCGGGACGTGACGGTGACCTATCGCAACGGCCACACTGCCCTGCGCCGCGCCAGCTTCGAGATCCCGCGCGGCACGGTGACCGCGCTGGTGGGGGTGAACGGCGCCGGCAAGTCGACGCTGTTCAAGGCGATCATGGGCTTCGTGCCGGCGGCGGCGGGCGAGATCACGCTCCTGGGTATGAGCGTGCGCGACGCGCTCAAGCGCAACCTCGTGGCCTATGTGCCGCAATCGGAAGAGGTCGACTGGTCGTTCCCGGTGCTGGTCGAGGACGTGGTGATGATGGGGCGCTACGGCCATATGGGCTTTCTGCGCCGCCCCCGGCGCGCCGATCACGAGGCCGTCGCCGAGGCGCTGGCCCGCGTCAACATGCAGGAGTTCCGCCACCGCCAGATCGGTGAGCTCTCGGGCGGGCAGCGCAAGCGGGTGTTCCTCGCTCGGGCGCTGGCGCAGGAGGGGCAGGTGATCCTGCTCGACGAGCCCTTCACCGGCGTCGACGTCAAGACCGAGGAGCAGATCATCGCGCTCCTGCGCGAGCTGCGCGACGAGGGCCGGGTGATGCTGGTTTCGACCCACAATCTCGGCTCGGTGCCCGAGTTCTGCGACCGCACCGTGCTGGTCAAGGGCACGGTGCTGGCACATGGCCCGACCGAGACCACCTTCACCCGCGCCAATCTCGAGGCGGCCTTCGGCGGCGTGCTGCGCCACTTCACGCTGGGCGGCGACGCGCTGCACGACGATGACGATGCCCGCCGCGTGACGATCTTCTCCGACGACGAGCGCCCGCTGGTGCAATATGGCGATGAGCTTCGGACCCGGGAGGAGGGCAAATGAGCCGCCGTCCACAGGCTGGCCCCTTGGGTGACCTGACAGTCCGGGGCGGGGAGGCGCTGCGATGAGCGTCCTTCTCGAGCCCTTCTCCTATGGCTACATGACCAACGCCATGTGGGTCTCGGCGCTTGTGGGCGGGGTCTGCGCCTTCCTGTCGTCCTACCTGATGCTCAAGGGCTGGTCGCTGATCGGCGATGCGCTGTCGCACGCCGTCGTGCCCGGCGTCGCGGGCGCCTACATGCTGGGGCTTCCCTTCGCGCTGGGCGCCTTCCTCTCCGGAGGCCTCGCGGCGGGGGCGATGCTGTTCCTCTCGGGCCGCTCGGGGCTGAAGATCGACGTGGTGATCGGGCTGATCTTCACGAGCTTCTTCGGGCTCGGGCTGTTCATGGTCTCGGTCAACCCGGTGGCTGTCTCGATCCAGACCATCACCATGGGCAACATCCTTGCCATCACGCCGGGCGACACGCTGCAGCTTGTGCTGATCGGGGCGATCTCGCTCGCGGTGCTGCTGGCCAAGTGGAAGGATCTCATGGTCGTCTTCTTCGACGAGAGCCACGCCCAGAGCATCGGCCTGCGGCCGGGGCTCCTGAAGGCGGTGTTCTTTACCCTGCTCTCGGCCTCGGTGGTGGCGGCGATGCAGACCGTGGGGGCCTTCCTTGTCATCGCCATGGTGGTGACGCCAGGGGCCACCGCCTACCTGCTCTGCGACCGCTTCCCGCGGCTCATCCTGCTCTCGGTCAGCATCGGCGCGCTCACCAGCTTTGCCGGGGCCTATCTGAGCTATTTCCTCGATGGCGCGACGGGCGGGGTCATCGTGGTGCTGCAGACGCTGATCTTCCTCGCCGCCTTCGTCTTCGCCCCCAAGCACGGCATGCTCGCCGCCCGCCGCAAGGCGCGGCTGGCGCTTCAAGAGGACGGCATCGGGGAGGGCGCGGCATGAGCGAGCTGCTGCTGCCCTTCCAGTTCCCCTTCATGCAGAACGCCTTTCTGATCTGCGCGATCGTCGCGATCCCCACGGCGCTCTTGTCGTGCTTTCTCGTGCTCAAGGGCTGGGCCCTGATGGGAGACGCCATCAGCCACGCCATCCTGCCCGGCGTGGTGCTGGCCTATATCGCCGGGCTGCCGCTCATCGTCGGGGCGTTCGGGGCGGGGATGCTCACCGCCACCGCCACCGGCTTTCTGGCGCAGAACAGCCGGGTCAAGCAGGATACCCGGCTGTTC
>NZ_JBYNAH010000357.1:0-2908 GCF_059781815.1 Salipiger sp.
AGACGCTGGATCCCGACGGGCTCTACGACATCGCCATCGACCCGATCGACGGCTCGGGCTCGATCGGCATCGGCGCGCCCTTGGGGATGCTCTTCGTGATCTATCCCACCGGGCCGCGCGATTTCCGTCGCCGCGGCTCGGAGGCGGTGGCGGCGGGCTATGCCTCGTTCGGGCACTCGCTGGATTTCGGCTACACCACGGGGCAGGGCGTGCAGATCGCCACCTTCGACGGGCAGGATTTCCGCATGAGCGCCCGCGATGTGACGCTGAAGCCCACCGCCTCGACCATGGCTTACAATGCCTCGAACGAGCGCCACTGGCCCGAGGGGCTGCAGGCCTGGGCACGCGATCTGCGCGCAGGGAAGGACGGCCCGCGGGGCCGTGATTTCAACATGCGCTGGCTGGCGGCGGCGGTGGGCGAGCTGCACCGCATCCTGCTCAAGGGCGGCGCCTTCATCTACCCGGCCGACCGCCGCGAGGGCTACAGACAGGGCCGGCTGCGGCTGGCCTACGAGGCGGTGCCCATCGCGCTGATGATCGAGGCCGCCGGCGGCCGCGCCACCGACGGCACCACCCGCATCCTCGACCTGATCCCCGAAACGCCGCACCAGAACGTGGCGCTGGCCTTCGGGGCGTCGGACGAGATCGACACCATCGCCCGCTATATCCGGGAGGAGACCTGACCCCATGCCCCGCATCACGCTTCGCCAGCTGCTCGACCACGCCGCCGAGAACGGCTACGCCGTCCCGGCCTTCAACATCTCCAACATGGAGATGGGTCTGGCGATCATGACCGCCGCGCGCGAGACCGACGCGCCGGTGATCCTGGCGGCGTCGCGCGGGGCGCGGGCCTATGCCGGCGACGTGCTGCTGGCGCGGCTGATCGACGGGCTGGTCGAGACCTTCCCGGAGGTGCCGGTCTGCATGCATCTCGACCACGGCAACGATCTGGCGACCTGCGCCACCGCGATCCAGCACGGCTTCACCTCGGTGATGATGGACGGCTCGCTGCTGGCGGATGGCACCACCCCGGCGGACTATGCCTACAACCGCGACATCACCGCGCGGGTCACCGAGATGGCCCATGCCTGCGGCGTCTCGGTGGAGGGGGAGCTTGGCGTGTTGGGCTCGCTCGAGACCGGCATGGGCGATCAGGAGGACGGCCATGGCGCTACCGAGAAGCTCTCGGAAGAGCAGCTTCTGACCGACCCGGAAGAGGCCGAGCGCTTCGTGCGAGAGACCGGGGTCGATGCGCTGGCGGTGGCAATGGGCACCAGCCACGGCGCCTATAAGTTCACCCGCCAGCCCGATGGTGAAATCCTTGCAATGAGTGTGATCGAGGAGATCAACCGCCGCCTGCCCGACACGCATCTTGTGATGCACGGCTCTTCCTCGGTGCCCGAGGATCTGCGGCAACTGATCAACAGCTATGGCGGCGACATGCGTCCGACTTGGGGCGTGCCGGTGGAGGAGATCCAGCGCGGCATCCGCTCGGGCGTGCGCAAGGTCAACATCGACACCGACAACCGGATGGCGATGACGGCGGGGGTGCGCCGGGTGTTGTCGGACAATCCCGGCGAGTTTGACCCGCGCAAGTATCTCAAGGAAGGCAAGGCGCTGATGACGGCGCTCTGCAAGGCCCGGTTCGAGGCCTTCGGCACTGCCGGCCACGCGAGCCGCATCACGCCCGTCCCGCTGGAGGCGATGGCGCGGCGGTATTGAGCAACGTTGGCGGTCGGCGGCTGAGCTCGTTCAATGCTGCGCAAGGCGCGGACGGATGTCTGCAAGGCAGACGAAGTGAGCTTTCGCGACGGCGGCTGCAATGGCTGGTTCGGGTTATGTTACTCTCCGACCGAACGGCGATCGCATGACCGTCGCAGAAACTCTTGGAGGCCCGCCACAGTATGATTGCTTACGTCACCGTTGGAGCAGACGACATCGCGAAGGCAGAACGCTTCTACTCGGCATTCCTCCCAGCTCTTGGCTACAGGCTTGAAGAGTACCACGGAGACTTGAGCTACATTTTGCCCGCAGTGCCGGGCCAGTCCCCCGTTCAACCGGATTTCTATGTCAAATCTCCCTTCAATGGGCAATCTGCATCGGCTGGGAACGGCGCAATGGTCGCATTCCAGGCGCGATCGCAGAAACAGGTCCGTGACCTCCATGACGCCGCGTTGGCTGCGGGCGGCTCGGGCGACGGGCAGCCAGGTTTTCGGGATTGTTACGGCCCCCATTTCTACGTCGGATATCTACGTGATCCGCACGGTAACAAGATCGCGCTGTTCTCCAGTGATCCTGATGAACCCGGGCGCGATAGGTAACGCGGGAGTCGACAACCGGACCGGCCTCAGCATCGCAAAATGAACGCGTTTCGGGCTTGCGGCGGCGCAGCATCAGCCCCTGAACCAAGACAGGAAGGACAGCGGACATTCCGGCCTTCCTCCACAAAGCGCCAATGTGCCGTCGTCCAATTGGGCCATGCGACGCCCCAGGGCAGTCCTCGCGGCAGAGGTGGCATCCAATGCACCTCCCTTGAAGACCATTCTATGGGGCAGTGTGTCCGGCGCGTTCTGCTTGCTGTCGACCGAACTTTCCGGGCGGTCCCCGAGAAAGCACGTTTCCGAACTGTCGCCTATCAAGGTCAGCCCTACCGTCGACCCGACGGCGAAAGTCCTATGCCAGCATAGGTGCGGTCTTCGATCGGGGTGGCCTCGATCATGTCGTTCAGCATGCCCAGAAGGATCGTCTCGGCCCGGTTCTTGACCGCCCGAGGGTTCCAGACGACGTGCACGTCGATGGCCGGAAGACCGTCGTAGGGTGGCGTCTGCCAGAGTTGCCCGTCGGCCACGTCGCGTGCGGCCACGTGCACCGGCAGCGGACCGATGCCGAGCCCGGCGATGATCATCCG
>NZ_JBYNAH010000358.1:0-2900 GCF_059781815.1 Salipiger sp.
TTATGACTGCACCCTCGGCAGCACGCGCAGATTTCACTTTCCATTAAGAAACGCAACACCATATGATCTTGCGTTTCTTAAAGGGGCCGAGCATTTTCGTCATTCAACACTGTGATCTTCACCACGCTGGTGGACGAAGACAGAGGAGGAGACGGGCTGAACTAGCAAGGGTTGTTCATGTTCTGGCAGAAGCGCTTGCCGTCGGAACTTGTGGCCCATTTGCCGCCCGCGCTAGCGCATCGGTTATCAGACAGCCAGACACCGTTGCGCGTCATTCTGCCAGGCGGATAACAGTTGGCTTTTGTACCACTCTTGTTCGGGTAACATGTTGAGCCGTCTGGGGTTTTGCATGCTTTTCCAAAACCCGTTTCGCCCGCCGAGAAGCCTCCCGACGAATTTGGTTGGACTGGGACCCTCTGTCTTTCTAGCTGCATCGTTTGTTGAGCATGCCCCGGTAGGGCGCACACGATGGTGGCGGCCGCCAACAGTGAAAACTGAAGATTTTGCATTTCTTTTGCCCTCCAATGGCGCATCCAAGAATTTTCTAGAGCCTTGGCGTGTGGCCGTTTTAGCACACTTCATGGGTGAAATAAATAAAATGCTTCAACCAAGGGTTGCCTGTGGCTGTGCTTGGATCGACGCAGCAGGGCTATCGGAGGGATAATCCGAGAGCTGGTGCGTTACCGCGAGTGGATTGAGCAAGTCATGCAGTGAGACGCGCTTCTCAAAAAGGTGCGCTGCATGACGGCGTGAAAATATTGGCGTTCTTTTTGTAAAATCCGTACTGTGGCGGCTGGATTACGATTGACTCGGCATTTTCTGGGTTTGCAAGCTGAGGATCAGCGCCCCGAGGTGGGTGCGCGTCCTTATTTGTAAGTTCGATGACGCTGGGCGCGCCCGGCACGACTCTGAATAGGAGCGCCATGCGCCGCGGTCACTACGCTCTCCTGACCTGCGCCTGCGGGCGTGACAGCACCCTCACGATGGCAGACCTGCCGTGCGCAGATCGTGACGCGACGGGCTGGGTCATGACCGACGCGGCGCTGGCCCGGCTCAAGTGCTCGAGCTGCGAGCGGGTGGGGCGCCAGCAGGAGGTGCGGTTCGGATGGTCGGTAGGTCGCCGATACGATGCTGCGGCTCGGCAAGCGTGGGGATGAGGTATGGAAAGCCCTCAAGCCGCTGTCCGAGGTCCCTATCAGCCGGGCGGCTTACTTCGCCTGGCAGAAGCTAGGGATGCCGGAGAGGTGACTGATCTCCCCGACGAAGAGGTCTGACAAAGGAGCAGAAAGATGGCAGGTGAGAGCAATCACACAGAGGTGTGGCGTCACTTGAACGAGAAGGTGATCGACACATCGAATCTCTTCTTGCGTAGCGCAATATTGATCAATGGCGGCGCCGCAATCGCGGTTCTTGGCTTCGTTGCCTCAATCGCGAAAGCCGACCAGTCATATTCCGATGTGATCGTGGGCGTTGCAGGAGCGATAGCTTTCTTTGCCTATGGCGCTACAGCAGCGGTCGCGGGGATCGCTCTTGCGTACCTAACGAACTACGCGGCGCTCGCGACATACAATAACATAGGTCGACGGTGGGAGCGGGCCTTGGCATGGGTGAAGCGGATCGTGCATGTCTTTGCGCTGGTCGCCGCAGTCTCGTCGCTCCTCCTCTTTCTGAAGGGCACGCTCGCGGTCAAGGCGGCAATACTTAGTGGAGTAGTCTGAGAAAGGGAGCGAGCGGTGAAGACCTTTGCCCGTGAGATGCGGCTGATCTGGATCGACTATCGGCTCTCAATGGGAGGCCCGTGAATCGAGCGGACCTCGTAGAGGCCTTTTGGCTCTCGGGTTCGGGGGCGGCAGCCGACTTGAAAGAGTACAAGCGCCGGTTTCCCGACAAGATCCGCTATGACACGAAGACGAAGGCCTACTATCGCGCCGGGCCACACAGCGCCTACGATTTCGAGGTGCGCAAGGCTGTCGATGAGGCTCAGAAGCTGGTGGGAAAGGCGGCAAAGGCTTTGGTCTGAAAAGTCGGCCGCCACACAAAAGCAAAGGCGCCGGAACCTTGGACACTTCCGACGCCTTTGTTGAATCCACCTTTGGGAGATAGGATTCACCAAGAACGGTAGCAACTCGCCGCTCTTTCATCAAGAGCGTCATGCGCCGCGGGCGGGTGGGGCGCCCGGACGAGGTGAGGTTCGGTTGGTCGGCTGGGGCGCCGGAGAGGGGTTGCTGGGGCTGTCTTCCCGGCTCGATGCGCGTTTCAAGATTCATGATCCGTTTTCGCTTTGTCCGTTGAAACGTTCAGCGCAGTTCCGTTGATTTCATTGGTGTTTTCCAGACTATCCTCAACCATCTCTACGGCGGCATGGACGAGCCCGAGCTCAAGATCATCGACGTGTTCATCTGCAAGCTGCGCAAGAAGCTGAGCGAGGCCACGGGCGACGAGAACTACATCGAAACGGTCTGGGGCCGCGGCTACGTGCTGCGCGATCCCGAGCCGCGATCGGATGAACCACCGGCCATGGCTGCCTCCGCCTGAGCCGGCTGGACGCCGCCGCTCCCGCGCCCTAAACCTTCCGCCAGACGGCTGAAAGACGGGGGCCCCGAGATGGCAGAGCAGGCGACAGGCGAGACCACGGGCGAGATCGAGCTCGAGGCGCTGAGCGAAGATCAGGCGCGGGCCGAGCTTGAACGGCTTGCGGGGATTCTGGCGCAGGCGAACCGCGCCTACCACACCGAAGACGCGCCCGAGATCAGCGATGCCGAATACGACTCGCTGAAGCGCCGCAACCTCGCCATCGAAGAGCGTTTCCCGGAGCTGAAACGCGAGGACAGCCCGAGCGAGCAGGTCGGCGCCGCGCTCGCCGAGGGCTTCGGCAAGATTCGCCATGCGCAGCGCATGAT
>NZ_JBYNAH010000078.1:0-19945 GCF_059781815.1 Salipiger sp.
CGCTCCCCGAGGTATTTGAAAACCAGAGAAGAGTAGGGCGTGGCGCTGGTGGCGGGCGTGGCGCGGCGGGGCTCAGCGGGCGGGGCGGTCGAAGGTGAAATCACCGGCGGCGACGTGGCGCAGGTAGGCGCAGGGGTCGGCGCGCTGGTTGAGATGGGCCCAGGCGCGGGCCGCGAAGGCATCCGGCGCGAAGAGCAGGATCATCGCGTTGACCGAGTCATGAGAGACCGGGCTTCGCATGTCGAGCGTCGCCTCGACGCGGGCGCGGTCCTCGGGAGTGAGGCCGAGAATCTGGAAATTGTAGGCGAGGTATTCGCTTGTGGCCAGGCACAGCCCGCTCGGGCAGGGGCGGGCATCATGGGCGGCATGGGCCAGCTCATGCGCCACGATGCTGTCGAAATAGCGGTCGTCCGGGAGGCTTGCGAAAACGCCGTCGGCGCGGCGCTGGCCTGAGAGTGCCTCGGGGCTCAGGAGATCGATGCGGTCTTCGCCGCAATGGTAGAGGCCGAGACAATCGCCGGGCAGGCTGTCGGCGAGGGTGATCGAGACCGGGGTTTCGAGCGCGAGCCCGCAGGCGGCAAGCCGGGGCAGGGCCGTCTGCACGGCGCGGCAGAGCCGTTCGGTCTGGGCCGGGGGCGCGCTGACGCTGACCGGCGTGCCCTCGCAGAGCGTCTCGGCGGAGGCTGGCAGGGCGAGGATCAGGGCGAGGAGCGGAGGAAACGGCGGGCGCATGGGCGGAGCCTAGCACAGCGGGCCTGCTTCGGGGCGCGAAAGAAAGAGGCGGGCCGTGATGGGCCCGCCTCGGATCTTTTGCTTACTGGGTCTTCGACATGCGCTTGCGCTCGTGCGGATCGAGGTAGCGCTTGCGCAGGCGGATCGCGTTCGGCGTCACCTCGACGAGCTCGTCGTCGTTGATATAGGCGATCGCCTCTTCCAGGCTCAGCGTCACCGGGGTGGTCAGGCGCACCGCTTCGTCGGTGCCGGAGGCGCGCACGTTGGTGAGCTTCTTGCCCTTGAGCGGGTTGACCTCGAGATCGTTGTCGCGCGAGTGCTCGCCGATGATCATGCCGGTATAGACCGGGGCCTGGGCGCCGAGGAACATCTTGCCGCGATCCTCGAGGTTCCACAGCGCGTAGGCCACCGCCTCGCCGTTCTCCATCGAGATCAGCACGCCGGCGCGACGGCCGGGGATCGGGCCCTTGTGCGGCGTCCAGCCGTGGAACACGCGGTTCAGAACGCCGGTGCCGCGGGTGTCGGTGAGGAACTCGCCGTGATAGCCGATCAGGCCGCGCGAGGGCACATGCGCGATGATGCGCGTCTTGCCGGCGCCGGCCGGGCGCATCTCGACCAGCTCGCCCTTGCGGTTGCCGGTGAGCTTCTCGATCACCGCGCCGGAATACTCGTCATCGACGTCGATGGTGGCTTCCTCGACCGGCTCCATGAGCTGGCCGTCTTCTTCCTTCATGATCACCTGCGGGCGCGAGATGCTGAGCTCGAAGCCCTCGCGGCGCATGTTTTCGATCAGCACGCCCATCTGCAGTTCGCCGCGGCCCGAGACCTCGAAGGCCTCGCCGCCGGGGGTGTCCTTGATCTTGATCGCGACGTTGCCCTCGGCTTCCTTCATCAGGCGCTCACGGATCACCCGCGACTGCACCTTCTTGCCGTCGCGGCCCGCCAGCGGGCTGTCATTGATGCCGAAGGTCACGGTGATGGTCGGCGGGTCGATCGGCTGGGCGTCGAGCGGCTCGTCCACCGCCAGGGCGCAGATCGTGTCGGCCACGGTGGCCTTGGTCATGCCGGCGAGGGAGACGATGTCGCCCGCGAGGCCTTCCTCGATATCGGCCTGCGCCAGGCCACGGAAGGCCTGCACGCGGGTGACGCGGAACTGCTCGATCTTCTGGCCGATGCGCGAGATCGCCTGCACCGTCTGGCCGACCTTGACGCGGCCGGTCTCGATGCGGCCCGTCAACAGGCGGCCGACGAAGGGGTCGGAGCCGAGCGTGGTGGCCAGCATGCGGAAATCTTCGTCCTGGTGCTTGATCTGCTTCGGCGCCGGGACGTGGTTGACGATCAGGTTGAACAGCGCCGAGAGATCCTTGCGCGGGCCGTCGAGCTCGCTGTCGGCCCAGCCGTTGCGGCCCGAGGCGTACATGTGCGGGAAGTCGAGCTGGTCTTCATCGGCGTCGAGCGAGGCGAAGAGGTCGAAGCATTCGTCGAGCGCGCGGTCGGGCTCGGCGTCGGGCTTGTCGACCTTGTTGAGCACCACGATCGGGCGCAGGCCCAGCGCCAGCGCCTTGGAGGTCACGAACTTGGTCTGCGGCATCGGGCCTTCGGCGGCGTCGACGAGCAGGACAACGCCGTCGACCATGCTCAGGATACGCTCCACCTCGCCGCCGAAATCGGCGTGGCCGGGGGTGTCGACGATGTTGATGCGGGTGTTCTTCCACTCGACCGAGGTGGGCTTGGCGAAGATGGTGATGCCACGCTCGCGCTCGAGGTCGTTGCTGTCCATCGCGCGCTCGGCGACGGCCTGGTTTTCGCGGAATGCGCCGGATTGTTTCAGCAATTCGTCGACAAGCGTGGTCTTGCCGTGGTCCACGTGAGCGATGATTGCGATATTGCGCAGGTCCATGGGGTGAGCCTTTAAAGGGGAGGGTTGCGCGCCCCCTACCGGGGAAGGCCGCAAAAGGCAAGCCGCTTGCCGGTTGCGCCTTCATATACTGGCGCTGCGTTTCCACGTGGGCGCGGGTTGGGGCGGGGCGAGAGGTTGGGTGGCGTCGCGAGATTAGGTGTCGGAAGCGCCTTGCCTTACGATAGCGCCGATGCGGACGGTCGGTCGTTGCCTCGGCGCGGAATCAAGGCCGCAGGCCGCCGCGCCATCGCCGGCCCGCCCCCCGGGCTGGCGATTTGGTGATGCAAGTGCCACGTGTTGAGGTCCTTCGGACGTGGCCGGGATAAATCGAGAGGCTTGGAGGTCGCATCGCCACCCCGCGGGCCGGCGATGGCACGGCGGCGTCCAAGCATCTCGCTGGCTCTCGCACAAAGCAATAAGGTCGAATCCATCTCGGCCTTGCTCCCCCGATCATCGCACCCGCGCGGAATCAAGGCCGTAGGCCGCCGCGCATCGCCGGACTGCCCGCACGGGCCGGCGATTTGGTAAGGCCTAGTGCGACGTGTCGAGGTCTTTCGGACTTGGTCGGGATAAATCGAGAGGATCCACGCCTGGATCGCCGCCCCGCGGTCCGGCGATGCGCGGCGGCGCCCAGGCGGTTCGCGGGGAAACTGGCCGGGCCGTCAGGCCCGCTCACACATCCAGCTCTTCCACGAACCGGGCGTTCTCCTGGATGTACTGGAAGCGCAGCTCCGGCTTCTTGCCCATCAGGCGCTCGACCAGATCGCCGGTCTCGCCGGGCTCGTCCTCGTCGATGGTCACGCGGATCAACTTGCGTGTCGCCGGGTCCATCGTGGTCTCTTTCAGGTCCTTGGCGTCCATCTCGCCCAGACCCTTGAAGCGCTGCACGTCGATCTTGCCCTTGCCGCCAAGGCCCTTCTTCAGCATCTCCTCCTTCTCGGCATCGTCGGCGACATAGATCCGCCGCGCGCCTTGGGTCAGCCGGTAGAGCGGCGGGCAGGCCATGTAGAGGTGGCCTTGGTCGATGAGCGGCCGCATCTGGGTGTAGAAGAAGGTCATCAACAGCGCCGCGATATGGGCGCCGTCGACGTCCGCGTCGGTCATGATGATGACCTTGTCGTAGCGCAGATCGTCGATGTTGAACTTGGTCCCCAGCCCCACGCCAAGCGCCTCGCAGAGATCGCGGATCTCGGCGTTGGAACTGAGCTTGTTCGAGGCCGCGCCCAGCACGTTGAGGATCTTGCCCTTGAGCGGCAGCAGCGCCTGGGTCTCGCGGAAGCGCGCCCCCTTGGCCGAGCCGCCGGCCGAGTCGCCCTCGACGATGAAGAGCTCGGTGCCCTCACGGTTCTTGGCGGTGCAGTCGGTGAGCTTGCCCGGCAGGCGCAGCTTCTTGGTGGCCGACTTGCGCGCGGTCTCCTTTTCCTGACGGCGGCGCAGGCGCTCCTCGGCGCGCAGCACGAGGAAATCGAGGATGGCGCCGGCGGACTTGGTGTCGGCGGCGAGCCAGTTGTCGAAATGGTCGCGCACCGCGCCCTCGACGAGGCGCTGTGCCTCGGTGGTGGCGAGGCGGTCCTTGGTCTGTCCGACGAATTCCGGCTCGCGGATGAAGCACGACACCAGCGCGCAGCCGCCGGTGAGCAGGTCGTCGCGGGTGATCTGGCTGGCCTTGCGGTTGTTGACCAGCTCGCCATAGGCGCGGATGCCCTTGAGGATCGCCGACCAGAAGCCGGCCTCGTGGGTGCCGCCCTCGGGGGTGGGGACGGTGTTACAGTAGGACTGGATGAAGCCGTCGCGCGAGGGCGTCCAGTTGATCGCCCACTCGACCTTGCCGGGCGTGCTGAACTTCTCCTTGAAGTCGACGGTGCCCGAGAACGGCTTGTCGGAATAGGTCGAGGAGGCGCCCAGCGTCTCGGTCAGGTAATCGGCAAGGCCGCCGGGGAAGTGGAAGGTGGCCTCCGTCGGGGTCTCGTTGTCGTCGATGGCGGACTTCCAGCGAATCTCGACGCCCGAGAACAGATAGGCCTTGGACTTCACCATCTTGAACAGCCGCGCCGGCTTGAAGCGGTGATGGCCGAAGATCTCCTCGTCGGCATGGAAGGTCACCGTGGTGCCGCGCCGGTTCGGCGCCGCGCCGACCTTCTCGACCCCGCCGAGCGGGATGCCGCGCGAGAAGCGCTGCTCGAACAGCTCCTTGTTGCGCGCCACCTGCACGACCATCGAATCCGAGAGCGCGTTCACCACCGAGGCGCCGACGCCGTGCAGGCCGCCCGAGGTCTCGTAGGCATCGCCGGAGAACTTGCCGCCCGCGTGCAGGGTGCAGAGGATCACCTCGAGCGCAGATTTGCCCGGGAACTTGGGGTGCGGATCGATCGGGATGCCGCGGCCGTTGTCGCGCACGGTGATGGCGTAATCGGCGTGCAGCTCGACCTCGATGCGGTTGGCGTGGCCGGCGACGGCCTCGTCCATCGAGTTGTCGAGCACCTCGGCCACCATGTGATGCAGCGCCCGCTCGTCGGTGCCGCCGATATACATGCCGGGCCGCTTGCGGACCGGTTCGAGCCCTTCGAGAACCTCGATCGAGGAGGCGTCGTAATCGGGGGTATCGGTAGCGGCGAGAAGATCGTCGGCCATGGTGCGCTGCTCGTTCTGATCGTTGATTGGCAGCGATTATGGCAGAGCGGAACAGCCGCGAAAAGGGTCCGCGCGGTGTCAGACCCCACGATCATGGGGGAAAGCCTGTGGATTACGCCGGATCTTGTGGCTGAAGCTGCGACCAGTGCTCGCCCATGGCGACGATGCAGGAGGTGCCGGAGGCGTAGGCGATGACCATGGTCCAGTCGCCTTCCGCATCGGTCCAGACCTCGACCACCTCTTCGGGGCTGCGCAGACCGGTCGAGGAGAGCGTGGCGCCGTAGCGCCTTGCGAGGCGCTCGGTCATCCGGGGCGCGGGTTCGCACAGCACCTCGGCGATCGGCGAGGCGGCGAGAGCAGGGGCCGGAAGCAGGAAGGGAATCAGGGCGAGGCTGCGCATACCCGGAAGTGTAACAGAGGTATGACACCGCGCTGCGGGGAAATTGCGCCGGTACGCGATTGCGCCCGGCACGCGTCGCATGACCGGGGTTTGCCGTGGGGGCGTTGGCCCCCGGGCTTAGAACGCCTCAGAACGCCTCGGGGCGTGCCTCGCGGGCCATGTGGTCGAGCACGGCATTGACGAAGCTCGGCTCGCGCCCCTCGGGGAAGAAGGCCGAGGCCACCTCGACATATTCCGAGATCACCACCTTGGGCGGGGTGTCGCTGTCGACGAGCTCGGCGCCGGCGGCGCGGAACAGCGCCCGCAGGGTCGGGTCGATGCGGGCGATCGGCCACTTGGCGACCAGCGCGCGGTCGGTCATCTGGTCGATCTTGGCCTGCCAGTTGACCGCCGACGAGGTGATCTTGCCGAACAGCGTCACGTCGCCCTCGACCATCTCGACGCCGTCCTCGATCTCGGCGCCGAAGCGGTAGTCGATGAACTCGCGCTGCACCTTCTCGACGGTCACGTCCCCCGCTTCCATCTGGTACAGGGCCTGCACCGCATAAAGCCGCGAGGCGGATTTCATCCGCCGCTTCTGATTGCCCGAGAGGGCCGGGGGGGTGTCCGGGGTGGTCATGCGCTGTCGTTTCCTCGTGAGGCGCCCGCGATCTGATACTTTATATGTGACTGGACGACTCCCCCCCGCTTGGGGGCGCCGCCCCTCCTACGGGCCAGGGCTATCAGATGCTTGGGCGCGGGGGCGGCGCCGCCGCCCTTGTTCTGGCCCGCCGCCTCGGCCCGGACCCAGGCCTGATCGTAGTTTTCGACCGTGAGGATTCCGTTGCCGATGCACAGGCCCTGAAGCCCCAGCAGCGTCAGCCCGCGCGAGCTGTCGTTGCAGACGGTGTCGTAATGGGTGGTCTCGCCGCGGATCACGCAGCCAAGCGCCACGTAGCCGTCGAAGTTCGACATGCGCTCGGCGATGCCGATGGCCGAGGGCACCTCGAGCGCGCCCGGCACCTCGACCACCTCGTGGAACCCGCCCACCGCCTCGACCTCGGCGATGGCCCCGGCGACCAGCTGCTCGGCGATCTGCTTGTAATAGGGCGCCACCACGATGAGGATCTTGACCGGCTTGTCGAATTCCAGACGCGGCAGGGTGTAATGCTCTTCGTTCGATGCCATCAGGCCTCTCCGATCTTGCGGGTGCCGACGATCTCGAGACCGTAGGCGTCGAGGCCCACGACCTTGGGGGTCGGCGAGTTGGTCAGCAGCACCAGCTTCGACAGGCCGAGCGAGGACAGGATCTGCGCGCCGAGGCCGTATTGGCGCAGGGTCTTGGGCGAGCTGCCCTCCTCGGGGTCGAGCTTCATCGCGGTGTCGCGCAGCAGCACGACGACGCCGCGGCCCTCGGCGGCCACGGTGGTCATGGCGTCGCGGAACTCATTGGCGCGGCCGGCATGGCCGGTGCCGGCAATGTCGAGCATCGGGTCGAGTGCGTGCATCCGGACGAGCACCGGTTCGTCGGTGGTCAGGTCGCCCTTGGAGAGCACGATATGCTCGTCGCCATGAGTGGTGTCGGCATAGATGCGCATGTCCCACTCGCCGCCGAACTCTGAGGTCACGGTCTGCGAGCGCTCGACGCGCACGAGGTTATCGTGGCGGCGGCGATAGGCGATCAGGTCCGAGATCGTGCCGATCTTGAGCCCGTGCTTCTGCGCGAAGGAGACCAGCTCGGGCAGGCGCGACATGGTGCCGTCCTCGTTCATGATCTCGCAGATCACCCCGGCGGAATTGAGCCCGGCAAGGCGGGACACGTCGACCGCTGCCTCGGTATGGCCGGCACGCACCAGCACGCCGCCGGACTTGGCCCGCAGCGGGAAGACATGGCCCGGGGTCGCGATGTCGGCGGCACCCTTGGAGGCGTCGATCGCCACCGCGATGGTGCGGGCGCGGTCGGCGGCGGAGATGCCGGTGGTCACGCCCTCGCGGGCCTCGATCGAGATCGTGAAGGCGGTCTCGTGGCGCGAGGAATTGTTGGTCGACATCAGCTCGAGCCCGAGCTGGTCACAGCGCTCGGCGGACATTGACAGGCAGATCAGGCCGCGCCCGTGGGTGGCCATGAAGTTGATCGCGTCGGGGGTGGCCCATTGCGCCGGGATCACCAGATCGCCCTCGTTCTCGCGATCCTCGTGATCGACCAGGATGAACATGCGCCCGTTGCGCGCATCCTCGATGATCTCCTCGATCGAGGAGATTGCATCCTTCCAGTCCGATTCCACCGGGCCGGGGCTTTCGAAATCCGCCATCACGTCACCTTCTGTCTCGTCCCTGCCAGATAAGAGATGCGGGCCGGAATGGCTAGGGCGCATTTGCGCACGGCAGGGCGCAATACAGGCACCATCCGGGGGCCGCGCGGCCCGAAAGCAGGGCAGGGGCGCTGCCCCTCTGCCGCCCGATGGGCGGCATTCACCCCGAGGTATTTTCGAACCAGAGAAGGAGGGGCGTGGCGCGCGGTGGCGGGGATCAGTCGAAGATGTCGTCGAGCAGGTCGAAGAGACCCTTCGCGGCCTTTTTGCCGAGGCGCGTCTTGCTGGTCTTCTTCTGTGCCTTGCGCAGCGCCTTGGCGCGTTTCTTCGCCTCTTTCTCGGAGGCGGCGGGCCGGTGTCGGGGGGCGTCGCGGTCGACGGCCTCGGGGCGAAGCTGCTTGAGCTCGTGCAGCGGCGCGCCGCAGGAGCCGCAGGCCAGCTCGTGACGTCCGGGCGCGAGGACCAGCGCGGCGCGGGTGCCGCAATAGCTGCAGGTGGCGATCTTGGTGCTTGGCATCGGCTCGATATGGGCGCGGCGCGGGCGCCCGGCAAGGTCAGGGGCGCGCGGCGTAGAGCGCCACGGCGGCGGCGTTGGAGACGTTGAGCGAGCCGAAGCCGCCGGTGAAGTCGATGCGCACCAGCTTGTCGACCGTGGTCTTGGTCTTTTCCCGCAGACCCGGCCCCTCGGCACCGAGCACCAGCGCCACCGGGCGGTCGCGCAGCCCGTCGAGCGCCTCTTCGATGGTGGCCTCGGCCTCGCCGTCGAGCCCGAGCACGAGATAGCCCATCTCCTGCAGGGCGCGGATGCTGTCGGCGAGGTTGCGCTCGCGCAGGTAGGGCTGGCGCTCGAGCGCGCCCGAGGCGGTCTTGGCCAGCGCGCCGGTCTCGGGGGCGGAGTGATGCTGGACGCCGATCACCGCCTGCGCGCCGAACACCTCGGCCGAGCGCAGGATGGCGCCGACGTTGTGCGGATCGCTCACCCGGTCGAGCATCACCAGCCGCGGCGGGCGGTCGTCGTCGCGAAGCGCGACATCGGCGAGTCGCCCCCAGTCGAGCGGCTTGACCTCGAGCGCCGCGCCCTGGTGCACCGATTGCGGATCGAGCGGCGCGCCGAACTTGCGCGGATCGTGGATCTCGGGCTCGATTCCCGCCTCGGCCACGGCGTCGGCAAGCTTGGCCTGGGCGTTGGGGGTGAGGATCAGCCGCAGCTTCTCGCGCCGCGGATTGAGCAGCGCATCGCGCACCGCGTGCAGGCCGAAGAGCCACACCGTCTCGGCGGCGCGGGCCTTTTTCGCCTGTTCTTTCTCGACCACCCATTTCGGTTTCTTGACCATCTCGCGCCTCTCTTCCTGCGGTCCCGTTCCCTTGCCTTTCCCTTGTCTCCGCCGCAAGGGATTTTCCTGTTGACGCCGGTTTGCGCCTTTTGTAGTCAGCGCCACACGCCGGCAGCGCCGGCAAGAAAGTGGGCGACAGGCCGCAAGGTGTGGCAGGGGACTGTAACTCCCTCGCGGAGACGCACGCTAGGTTCGATTCCTAGGTCGCCCACCACTTTCTCTCCCTCAGATGATGGATCCGGACCTGGCCCGAGCCGCTGTGGCGCACGGGCTGAAGTGCGTTGAACGCAGGTTCGGGAAGCCGTTCACGAGGCGATGCCGGCGGGATCGGGGACTGCGCCGCGCATTTGACCGCCACCTTTCCAGAACGCCCGCTTTCGGCCATCGCCCCGCGCTGGCGCCGGGCAAGAGGCGGGGGCCGCCGCTGCGTGCTTGTCGGGGGCGCGGTTTGCCGAAAAATGTCGCGCCCCATCCGCGTGGACAGGCCGGACCTGTCCGCCCGCACCGGATGCATGTTGCCTTGATACACGCATAGCGACACCATCCTGGAGGCAATACACCTACGTTCATTCTGCCCTTCGCGCCTCGGGAACGCGCATTTGACCCGGACGAGGCGGGTGCCCGACAGCGCGCCTTCGGGGCGGATGACCGAAACACCGCCTGCGCCGCGTTGCCGCGGGCGACCCAGCTGAAAGGACCGCCGCGGTGATCGAAGACCTTTCTGCAAGGCGACATTCGGGCGGCCAGCGCGAAGACACACGGGAGTGCGATGTTCTGGTCGTGGGGGCCGGCACTTTGGGGCTGCCGATCACCGCCCTGCTGGCGCGCGAGGCGGGGCTGCGGGTGATCTGCCTCGAGTCCGGTGGCGAGCATCAGGAGGCGGAGACCCATCCGCTGAACGAGGTCGAGCGCGCCGGCAATGACTATCGCGGCGCGGCGCATGGCCGCTTTCGCTGCCTTGGCGGCACCTCGAGCCGCTGGGGTGCCACCCTTCTTCCGTTTCAACAGGCCGATCTCGATGCCGCGGACTGGCCGCTGAGCATGGCCGAGCTCGAGCCTCATCTTCCCGCGGCGGAGCGGTTGTTCGGGCTCGATCACAGCCCTTACAGCGATCCCGAGCTGCCGCTCGAGCTGGGTCCGAACCATGTCAACCGGCTGGCCAAGATGCCCTCCTTCCGGCACCGGAACGTGGCGCACCTCGTAGGCGATGAGCTGCGGCAGTCGCGGCAGGCCGAGGTCTGGCTCAATGCCACGGTGACCCGGCTCGACGCCGATGGCTGCGGCGTCGGGGTCACGGTGGTGGCGCGGGCGCCGGAGGGGCACGAACTGACGGTCAGGGCGCCGCGGCTCATCATCGCCGCCGGGGCGATCGAGACGACTCGGCTTGCGTTGATGCTGGATCGGAGCTGCGGCGGCGCGGTGAGTCGCACGAGCCCGGATCTGGGGCGTTTCTTCACCGATCATATCTCGCTGCCGGTCGCCGCCATCGAGCCGACGCGCCGGGCCGAGCTGAACCGGCTCGTGGGCTACCGGTTTGGAGAGGGCGGCACGATGCGCAACCTGCGGTTCGAGCTTGCGCCGCAGAGTGCGGCGCGGCAGGGGCTGCCTCCGAGCTTTGCCTATATCGGCTTCGAACCGCCGGAGACCGGCGGGTTCGAGGCGTTGCACGAGCTCTTCAAGAGCATCCAGAGACGGCGTCTGCCCTCGGCGCGCGTCGCCGGCGAGATGGTGCAGCACTTGCCCTGGGTCCTCCGCGCGGCCTGGTGGCGCGTGCGGCACAAGCGCCTGCTCTACCCGGCAGGGGCGCCGCTCCACGCCTACGTCGTCGCCGAGCAGCGCCCCGATCGGCGCAATCGAATCAGCCTGAGCGACACCCGTCTCGACCGCTACGGCGTGCCGCTGCCGGTGCTGGAGTGGCAGATTGCGGACGCGGATTTCGAGGGGCTGGAACGGGCCGCAACGCTGCTCGAGGAGACCTGGAACAGCAGCGGGCTGGCGCGGCTGGGGCAGTTCCGGCGGCGACCGATCTGCCGCGATAGCGCGATCCCGGCGGACAATTATCATCCCACCGGAACCACCCGGATGGGCCGTGATCCGTCCTGCGGGGTGGTGGACCGCGATCTCAGGCTCTTTGCCCGGCCGCAGGTGCAGCTTGTCGCGACATCGGTGCTGCCGACCGGTGGCGGTGCAAACCCAACGATGATGGCGATCCTGCTGGCTTTGCGCTGCGTGCAGCAACACGTCGAGATGCAACGGCGCGCAACGCCGGCCGCCTCCCGTCGCAGCGCCGCGGCGCGGTGAGCGGTCAGCGGGTCGGCGCGATCTCGATGCGCTGGCGGATCTCGCCCGAGGCGCGGTCGAAGATTAGGATCTCGTCATCGACCGTCACCACCGCGAACCAGTCGCTGCCCTGGGTATAGGCGGTGGCGCTGGCGCCGTCTGGCAGCGTGATGACCTCGGGCAGCGGCACGCGGGTGGTGCGGTACTGGATGACAATCATCGCAAGGATCGCTAGAAGCCCGGCGATCATCACGCCCGTCAGCACGGTGACCAGCAGGCGCAGGAAGCGCAGGTTGGCCGGCTCGGGCAGCTGTTCGTCGGGATCGGGAGTCTGGGACATGGACAAGGCCTTGCGCGTCATCATCGGGGAAGCCCCGCCTGCGCGCCTTGATAAGGCGCTGGCGCGCGATGTGCCAGAGGCAGCGGCGCTGTCGCGGACCCGGCTCGCCAAGCTCATCGCCGAAGGCGCGGTCACGCGCGGCGGCGAGGCGCTGACCGATCCCAAGGCGAAGGTCGCCGAGGGCGACGAGATCACCATCGCCGTGCCGCAGGCCGAGGACAGCCATATCGGCCCCGAGGACATCCCGCTCGACATCGTCTGGGAGGATGACGACCTCGTCGTCGTCAACAAGCCCGCCGGCATGGTGGTGCACCCGGCGCCGGGCACGCCCACGGGCACGCTGGTGAACGCGTTGCTGCACCATTTCGGCGGCAGGCTCTCGGGCGTCGGTGGCGTGGCCCGGCCCGGCATCGTGCACCGCATCGATAAGGACACCAGCGGGCTGCTGGTGGTGGCCAAGTCCGACCGGGCGCATCACGGGCTCGCGGCGCAGTTCGAGGCGCACAGCGCCGACCGCTCGTACCGCGCGATCTGCTACGGCGTGCCGAACGCCGGCGATCCGCGGCTTTTGGGCACGCGCGGGGTCTCGGTCGAGCCGGGCGGGGTGCTCTGCATCCAGTCCGGGCTGGCGCGGCACAAGACCGACCGCCAGCGCCAGGCGGTGTATTTCGACGGGCAGGGGCGGCATGCGGTGACCCGGGCGCGGGTGCTCGAAAGCTTCGGCACGCCGCCGGCAATGGCGCTGCTCGAGTGCCGGCTCGAGACCGGGCGCACGCACCAGATCCGTGTGCACATGGCCCATGCCGGTCACGGTCTGGTGGGCGATCCTGTCTATGGCGGGCGCCGCAAGGCGCCGGTCAAGGCGCTGGGGGAAAAGCTTGCCGCGGCGGTCGCCGGCTTTGACCGGCAGGCGCTGCACGCGGCAGAGCTCGGCTTCGACCATCCCGCCACCGGCGAGCGCCTGCGCTTCGAGGCGCCGCTGCCCGCAGACATGCAGGCCCTGCTCGACGCGCTCCGTAACGCAGAGTGACGCGATTGTGTGTGCTTTGGCGCACAAAATCCCCGCCGTCTGCGCCGTTTACGTGCAGCCTGCACATCTGACATGAAGTTCCCAAGCACGTGAGCGCTTCACTTTGTCGGACCCGTCCGACGGGAGTCTGCGTTATCGTCGTATAAACCTCTCAAGGTGACACATCTTGAAAACGCATGGTGGCGCTCCCAAATGGGATGTTAAGCCCCGTAACATTGGAGGAACCGGGCACGTGAGCAACGTGAGCAACTACGCCAATCTTCCCGCACCGTCGCCCGAGGCGGGCCTGAGCCGCTATCTGTCCGAGATCCGGAAGTTCCCGCTTCTGGAGCCGGAGGAAGAGTACATGCTGGCCAAGCGCTGGGTCGAGGATCAGGATTCCGCGTCGGCGCACAAGCTGGTCACCAGTCACCTGCGCCTCGCAGCGAAGATTGCCATGGGCTATCGCGGCTACGGCCTGCCGCAGGCCGAAGTGATCTCGGAGGCCAATGTCGGCCTGATGCAGGCGGTGAAACGCTTCGACCCCGAGAAGGGCTTCCGTCTCGCGACCTATGCAATGTGGTGGATCCGCGCCTCGATCCAGGAATACATCCTGCGCTCGTGGTCGCTGGTGAAGCTCGGCACGACCAGCGCGCAGAAGAAGCTGTTCTTCAACCTGCGCAAGGCCAAGAGCCGCATCGGCGCGCTCGAGGACGGCGATCTGCGCCCCGAGCATGTGGAGAAGATCGCCACCGATCTCGGCGTCTCGCAGGACGAGGTGATCTCGATGAACCGGCGCCTGTCGGGCGGCGATGCCTCGCTCAACGCCACCGTCGGCAGCGATGACGAAAGCTCGATGCAATGGCAGGACTGGCTCGAAGACGAGAGCGCCGACCAGGCGGGCGACTATGCCGAGCGCAACGAGCTCGAGGCACGCCGCACTTTGCTGGCCGAGGCGATGGACGTGCTCAACGAGCGCGAGCGCGACATCCTCACCCAGCGCCGTCTGGCCGAACAGCCGGTGACGCTGGAGGAGCTGTCGGGCGTCTATGACGTCAGCCGCGAGCGCATCCGCCAGATCGAGGTCCGCGCCTTCGAGAAGCTGCAGAAGCGCATGCGCGAACTCGCGCAGGAGCAGGGCATGCTCACCGGCGCCTGATCGCCAGACTTACGGTAGATGGTTTGCGCCTGCCCCTCGGGGCGGGCGTTTTTGTTGCGTCCCATGTCCGGGCGGGTTGCGCTCGACGGGTCTCTTGCTACCGTTGGGGGCAAAGGGGGGAAGAGATGTCAGTGAAGCCATGTCATCTGAAACGGCAGTTGGCTTTACGCCCGGCAGCCTCTCCAAGCACGAAACGGGCGTGCCGCTGGATTGGTTCTTCCTATGAACGGCTGCTCCTGCGGGAGGGGAGGAGCACATGAAGTTTGTGTCTGTTACCGAACAGCACACTGAGACGTATCTTCTTGTCTTCGCCGCTGTGGCTGGCGTTGCTCTGCTCCTTTTCATCGTTTGGGTGGCGAGAAGGACCCGTGATCGTTCGCGACTGGGATGCGCGTGGCGGCGCACACCGGGCGATGATCGCGGGACATTTTCTGCGTGGCACTGCCAGCGCTGCGGCAACACCGGCTATTCTGCCGGAAAGGGCAGGCCGACGGTTTGCCAGCGCAGGGCGCGACGGTCAGCTCTCTGAGAGCTCGAAGCAGCGACGTGTCACACTAATTGAAACCGCAAGAGCTCGACAGCACCCTCTGGTGAGCTGAGACAAAGCATGAAGGAACATCACCATGGCCGATCACCTGCGCTGGGGCATTCTGGGCGCCGCGAAATTCGCCCGCGAGTACATGGGCCCGGCAATCAACGCCGCGCGCGGCGGGGCACTCGCGGCCATCGCCACCTCCAAGGCCGAGAAGGCTGCGCCCTTCGCCGCCTTCGCCCCGGGCCTGCGGGTGGTCGAGGAGTACGACGCGCTGCTCGCCGATCCCGAGATCGACGCCATCTACATCCCGCTGCCCAACGCGCTGCACGTGGAGTGGTCGGTCAAGGCCGCCGAGGCCGGCAAGCACGTGCTTTGCGAGAAGCCCATCGCCATGGACAGCGCCGGCATCGACCGGCTGATCGAGACCCGCGACCGCACCGGCAAGCTCATCGCCGAGGCGTGGATGATCTCGCACCACCCGCAATTCGCCAAGGCGCGCGCGCTGATCGAGGACGGTGCGCTGGGGAAGATCGTTCGCATCGACTCGACCCACAGCTTCTTCAACGACGATCTCGACAACATCCGCAACCGGCCCGAAACCGGGGGCGGGGCGCTTGGCGATCTGGGCGTCTATGCCTTCGGCTCGATCCGCCTGCTGACCGGGCAGGAGCCCGAGGACCTGCTCGCGGTCGAGACCGACTGGATCAACGGCATCGACGCCACCACCCACATCATGGCCCGCTTCCCGGAGTTCCTCTACACCGGGCGGATCTCGATGCGCGCCGCTCCCTGGCAGGAGATCGTGGTGCATGGCGAGCGCGCGGTGATGCGCCTGCCGGTGCCGTTCAACGCGCAGGTCTTCGGTCAGGCCTCGGTCGAGCTGCATCATCCGGGCGGTCACGTGGAGAGCTGGCGCTGGCCGGCCGAGAACCATTACGTGCTGCAGGTCGAGGCGTTCAACCGCGCCGTGCTGGAGCAGGCCGACTGGCCGCTGCCGCTGGAAGTCTCGCGCGGGACGCAGGCCTGGGTGGACCGAATCCTTGCCGCAGCGCGGAGCTGACCGCCGGCTTCGTGCTTGCACGCAAAGGCTTTTCTTTTTTTCTGCGCTCGCATAGGCTTTCGCTGCAATGCTGCATGCCAGGGAGGGCACCAGGTGGCCGACACGGAAAAACCGCTGCTGATCAAGCGCTATGCCAGCCGGCGTCTCTACAACACCGAGACCAGCGATTACGTCACGCTGGAGGACATCGCGGGCTTCATCCGCGATGGGCGTGACGTGCAGATCGTCGATCTGAAATCCGGTGACGACCTGACCCGGCAATACCTGCTGCAGATCGTGGCCGAACACGAGAGCCGCGGCGAGAGCGTGCTGCCGATCAACGTGCTCACCGATCTGGTGCGCAGCTACACCACGCAGGCGACCTCGGCGGTGCCGCAGTTCCTTGCCGCGTCTTTCGAGATGTTCCGCGACAGCCAGTCGAAATGGGCCGAGAGCATGAACGCCAATCCGATGATGCCGAAGATCCCCGGCTTCGAGGCGATGCAGGCCCAGCAGGAAGCCTTTCTCAAGGCGATGACCGGCAACATGGGCAAGCAGTGGTCCGGACCCGAGGCCGAGGGCGACGCGCCCGCCAAGGGCGAAGAGGAAGACCTCGACGCCATCAAGAAGCAGCTGGCGGAACTGCAGAGCAAGCTTTCCAAGATGAGCAAGTGAGCCGCGCGGCCGGCGGGTCGCAGTGCTTTTGACGATACGCAAAACGGGCGGGGAAATCCCCGCCCGTTTCGTGTTCGTGAGTGGTCTTGGGTGGTCTCAGGTGCCGTAGGCGCGGGTCTCGCCCATCACCGCCTCGGCGGCGTTGATCAGGATATCGGCAACGGCCGCACAGTCCTCCAGCGTCAGCCGCGCCGGCAGGCGGGTGTCGCAGGCGCGCTCGAGCATGGCGCGGGTCTGCGGCAGCTCGGGGATGTCGCGCAGGAACTGCCAGTTCCAGAACGCGCGGGCATTGTCGGAGGAGAGGCCAAAGACCTGCACCTTCACGCCCATCGCGGCGGCGGTCTCGGCAAAGGCGCGCATCTCTTCGCGGTCCATGTTCACGAGGTTGAACTGCAGCGAATCCGGCGCGCGCTCTTCGCGGGCGAGCTTGGCCGGAACCTCGATCCACGGGCTCATCTCGATGCGGGAGGCCACGAAATCATGGTTGCGGCGGCCATCCTGCACGCGGCGCGCGACGTGCGGCAGCTGCGGGCGGATGACGGCGGCCGAGAGGTTCGACATGCGCAGATTGTAGAGCGGCAGACTGTTCTGCCAGCGCGCAAACGCCTCTTCCAGGTCCGCGCGATTGTCGCCGCGGGCCATGTGCTTTTGCCAGTTGTGCTCATAGGCGCCCGACAGGATCACCGCCTGCGCCACCACGTCGGCATCGTCGGTGATCAGGATGCCGCCCTCGCCGGCATTGACCAGCTTGTAGCTCTGGAACGAGAAGCAGCCGACCTTGCCGATGGTGCCGATGTTGCGTCCGCCCCAGACCGTGCCGAGGCTGTGCGCCGCGTCTTCCACCACCGGGATGCCGCGCGCGTCGCAAAGCGCCATGATCGCGTCCATGTCGGAGGTGTGGCCGCGCATGTGGCTGATGATCACCGCCTGCACGCCGCCGAGCTTGGCCTCGAAATCGGCCAGGTCGATGCGGTAATTGTCACTGACCTCGCAGAGCACCGGCACGCAGTCGGCATGCACGATGGCCGAGGGCACCGCGGCGAAGGTGAAGCCCGGGATCATCACCCGCGCGTCGCGCGGCAGGCCAAGCGCCTTGAGCGACAGGAACAGCGCCGCCGAGCAGCTCGACACCGCCAGAGCGTATTTCGCGCCCATCATCGCGGCAAACTCGCGCTCGAGCAGCGCCACCGGCGCATCCTCGGGGGCAGTGTAGCGGAACAGGTCTCCGGATTGCAGAAGCCGGTCGATCTCGGCGCGGGCTTCCGCGGGGATCGGCTCTGCGTCATGCATGTTGGGCAAGCTGTTCATATTTCAAATTCCTGAATGTCGTCTTCTGGAAATCTTAAACACCAGTTCTGTGACAGCCAAGTGAAAACCGCCTCCCGAAGGGAGCGGTCTGCGCGCAGGTCGTTGCGGAAAGGTCGCGGTCTAAATGCCGATGCGGTCGCGCAGCGCGAACCAGGTCATCGCCAGCGTCAGCAGCGGGGTGCGAAAGGCGGGCCCGCCGGGGAAGGGCGGGACGGGCAGGGCGGCCATGGCGTCGAAGCCCTGCGACTGGCCGCGCACCGCCTCGGCCAGCAGCCGGCCGGCATGCACGGCGGTGCCGACGCCGTGGCCGGAATAGCCCGAGGCGCTGAGCACGTTGGGCGCCAGCCGCGCCAGGAAGGGCAGGCGCTTCATGGTGATGCCGAGCGTGCCGCCCCAAGCGTGGTCGAGCCGCACGTCCTTAAGCTGCGGGAAGATCTCCAGCATCGGCTTGCGCACCTTTGCCTTGATGTCGGCGGGGAACTTGTAGCCATAGCTCTCGCCGCCGCCGAACAGCAGCCGCCCGTCATGGCTGAGCCGGAAGTAGTTGACCACGTGGCGCGAGTCGGCCACCGCGATGTCGCGGGTCAGCACCTCGGCCACGCGCGCGCCCAAGGGCTCGGTGGCGGCGATGAAATTGTTGATCGGCATGACCCGCCGCGCCACCCGCGGCTGCAGCTTGCCGAGATAGCCGTTGCCGGCATAGATCACGTGGCCCGCGCGCACCAATCCGCCCGCGCAGCGCACGACGCAGTCCGCGCCTTCCTGCACCTCGGTTACGACGCTCTGCTCGAAGATCCGCGCGCCGGCGTCGGCGGCGGCCTTCGCCAGCCCCTGCGAAAAGCGCAGCGGATGCAGATGCGCCGCCCCCATGTCGACCACGCCGCCGCAATAGTCGGGCGAGGGGCAGATGGCGCGGAAGCTCTCGGCATCGTGGCGCTCGATCTCGTAGCCATAGTGCTCGCCCATGTGCTCGGCATACTCGTGCAGATGCTGCACCTCGCCGGGCCGCGAGCCGCACCACGCCACGCCGTCGCGCAGGTGGCAGTCGATGCCATGCTTCGCGATCAGCGCGCGCACCAGGTCCTTGGCCTCTTCGCCGAGATCCCAGTACTTGCGCGCATCCTCGCGCCCGAGCATCTCCTCGAGCGTCAGCTGGTCCTGCCGCTGGCCCGAGCCCAGCTGCCCGCCATTGCGCCCTGAGGCGCCAAAGCCAACCCGGTGCGCCTCGAGCAGCACGACGTCGAGCCCGGCCTCGGCCATGTGCAGCGCCGCCGAGAGCCCGGTGAAGCCCGCGCCGATGATGCAGACATCCGCCCGCGTCTCGCCCTCGAGCGCCGGAAACCCCGCAAGATCGATCGCGGTGGCGGCATACCAGCTCTCCGGGTAGTGCCCCCGGCGGTCATTGGAAAACAGCAGGTCCACAACCCAGCCCTTCTCTTCGTCAAAAATACTCCGGGGTGAATTGGCGCATAGCGCCAAGAGGGGCAGCGCCCCTCCCGCCCCCGGCCAAGGGGCTCAGACGTTGAGCAGCAGGTGCTCCCGCTCCCACGGGCTGATCACCGACAGGAACTCCTCGTATTCCGCCCGCTTCACGATCGAGTAGACCCGGGCGAAATCCGGCCCCATGACCTGGTGCAGCGCCTCGGCCTCGTCCCAGAGCTCGAGCGCCGAGCCGAGCACGCGCGGGATGTCACCCTCGCCCTCATAGGCGTCGCCGCGGAACTGCTTCGACGGGCGACGCTCTTCCATGAGCCCGAGATAGCCGCAGGCCAGCGAGGCGGCGATGCCGAGATAGGGGTTGCAATCCATGCCTGCGAGCCGGTTCTCGACGCGGCGGCTCTCCGGTCCCGAAAGCGGGATGCGGATGCCGGTGGTGCGGTTGTCGCGGCCCCATTCGAGGTTGATCGGCGCGGCATGGTCGCGCACGTAGCGGCGGTAGGAGTTCACGTAGGGCGCCATCACCGCCACTGCCGCCGGCAGGTGGGTCTGCAGCCCGCCGATGAAGTGGTAGAAGGCATCGGTCTCGCCGCCCTGGGGGCCCGAGAAGATGTTGCGCCCGGTCTCCTTGTCCATCACCGAGTGGTGGATATGCATGGCCGAGCCCGGCTCGTCAGCGATCGGCTTGGCCATGAAGGTGGCAAAGCAATCGTGCCGCAGCGCCGCCTCGCGGATCAGCCGCTTGAAGTAGAACACCTCGTCGGCGAGCTTGACCGGATCGCCGTGGCGGAGGTTGATCTCGAGCTGGCCGGCACCGCCTTCCTGGGTGATGCCGTCGATCTCGAAGCCCTGCGCCTCGGCGAAATCGTAGATGT
>NZ_JBYNAH010000079.1:0-420 GCF_059781815.1 Salipiger sp.
CCGCCACGATGTAGAGCGGCAGCCAGACCACCAGAAGCAGCAGCGACAGGCGCTTGCGGGTCTTGTGCGAAAGCGCCATCAGTCCTCGAACGGGTCGGTGACGAGGATGGTGTCCTCGCGCTCGGGCGAGGTCGAGAGCATGGCGACCGGGCAACCGATCAGCTCTTCGATGCGGCGCACGTACTTGATCGCCTGACCGGGCAGGTCGTTCCACGAGCGCGCACCCTCGGTCGACTCGCTCCAGCCGTCCATCTCTTCGTAGACCGGCACGCAGCGGGCCTGCTCTTCGGTGGCGATGGGCAGGTGGTCGAGCAGCTTGCCGTCGAGCTCGTAGCCGGTGCAGATCTTGATCTTTTCGAACCCGTCGAGCACGTCGAGCTTGGTCAGCGAGATGCCGTTGACGCCCGAGGTGGCGCAGGT
>NZ_JBYNAH010000079.1:430-19945 GCF_059781815.1 Salipiger sp.
CTGGCGCACCAGCACCGCGTCGAACCAGCCGCAACGGCGCTTGCGCCCGGTCACCGTGCCGAACTCGTGGCCGCGGGTGCCGAGGCGGTTGCCGTCCTCGTCGTCAAGCTCGGTCGGGAAGGGGCCTTCGCCGACGCGGGTGGTGTAGGCCTTGACGATGCCGAGCACGAAATCGATGGCGCCCGGGCCGATGCCGGTGCCGGTGGCCGCCTGGCCCGCGATCACGTTCGACGAGGTCACGAAGGGATAGGTGCCGAAATCGATGTCGAGCAGCGCGCCCTGGGCGCCTTCGAAGAGGATGCGTTTGCCGGCGCGGCGCTTCTCGTTGAGCACCTTCCACACCGGGCCCGCGTATTGCAGCACCTCGGGGGCGATCTCGAGCAGCTTCTCGATCAGCGCCTCGCGGTCCACTGGCTCCATGCCGAGGCCCTTGCGCAGCGCGTCATGGTGGGTCAGCGCGCGGTCGACGCGGCTTTCCAGCGTGGCGCGGTCGGCGAGATCGGCGACCCGCACCGAGCGGCGGCCGACCTTGTCCTCATAGGCCGGGCCGATGCCGCGGCCGGTGGTGCCGATCTTGGCGCCCTTGGCGGCGGCCTCTTCACGGGCGCGGTCGAGCTCGCCGTGGATCGGCAGGATCAGCGGGGTGTTTTCGGCGATCATCAGCGTCTCGGGGGTGATCTCGACACCCTTCTCGCGGATCGTCGCGATCTCGTTCACGAGGTGCCACGGATCGAGCACCACTCCATTGCCGATCACCGACATCTTGCCGCCCCGCACCACGCCCGAGGGCAGCGCGTTGAGCTTGAAGACGGTGCCGTCGATCACCAGGGTATGGCCTGCGTTGTGGCCCCCCTGGAAACGGGCGATCACATCGGCCCGGCTCGACAGCCAGTCCACGATCTTGCCTTTGCCCTCGTCGCCCCACTGGGCGCCCACGACGACCACGTTTGCCATAGCTCACCTGTCCTTTTGGAGGTCCAAACGGGCTCCGTATAGCGAAGCGCGTTGGCGGGCGAAACCATCAAATTCGGTGCTAGCCCTGCGTTTCGGGCAATCCCGGCCTTCGGCGCGCGGCGCCTGCTCGAGGGGCATCCCGGCCCGGTTGGCAGGCAGGTCCCTGCGCAAACAACGTTTTTTGATCTAAAGCATTGTCGGCACTCGCCTTGCGGGTCGAGAAGGGGGCAAGGCACCGGGCAACGGGCCGATTGCGAGAGGACAGGACCATGACCGGCACGGTGTTCGGACTGGGAGAGGTGGCGCAGGCCACCATAGCGCTGGCGCTGAGCGGCGTGCTGGGGCTGCTTCTGGGCAAGCTCAACATCCGCGGCGTGGGACTCGGCATCGGCGGGGTGCTCTTCGCGGGCATCGCGCTCGGCGATATCGCGGCACGCACCGGGGTGCATTTCAATCCCGAGATGATGGAGTTCGTGCGCGAGTTCGGTTTGATCCTCTTTGTCTTTACCATCGGCATCGAGGTCGGTCCCGGCTTCTTCGGATCGCTTCGGAAGTCCGGGCTTCAGCTCAACACGCTCGCGGCCTCGATCGTCCTGCTGGGCGTGGCGGTGACCGTGGCGCTTTACTATGCCTTCGACATCCCGGTGCCGGCGCTGGTCGGCATCATGTCGGGCGCGGTGACCAACACGCCGGGGCTTGGCGCCGCGACGCAGGCGCTGTCGGACATGGGCGCCGGGGCCGACGCGGTGGCCACGCCGTCGCTGGGCTACGCGGTGGCCTATCCGTTCGGCATTATCGGCATCCTCTTGTCGATGCTGCTGGTGCGCTTTGCCGCCCGGGTCGACATTCCCGCCGAGGCCCGCGCCTATGACGCGCAGCGCCGCAAGGGCTCGGGCACGCTGCCTTCGCTCGACGTGGTGGTGCGCAACGACAATCTCGACGGGCTGACGCTGGGCGAGGTGCCGGGGCTGTTCGACGCCGGCGTGGTGCCGTCGCGGATGCGCAAGAACGGCGAGCTGCTGGTGCCGCAGCGTGACACGGTGCTGGCGGTGGGGAACATCCTGCACCTGGTGGGCCCGGCCGAGAAGCTGCAGGCGATGCGGCTGGTGCTTGGGGTCGAGTCGGACACCAAGCTCAGCACCAAGGGCACCGAGCTGTCCTGGGCGCGCATCCTTGTGACCGACAATGCCGCCTCGGGGCACCGGCTGCGCTCGCTGCGGCTCGAGGAGAGCTACGGCGTCTCGGTGTCCCGGATCATGCGGGCGGGCCTCGAGATCCCGGCGCAGGGCGACGGCACGCTCGAGTTCGGCGACATCGTCACCGTGGTCGGCCCGCGCGACATGATCCAGAAGGTGCGCGGCATCCTCGGCGACGAGAAGCGTCTGCTCGACCGGGTGGATTTTCCGGGCGTGTTCCTCGGCATCGTGCTGGGGGTGATCTTGGGTAGCATTCCGATCGCCGTGCCGGGCCTGCCGGCGCCGCTGAAGCTGGGGCTCGCGGGCGGGCCGCTGGTGGTGGCGATCCTGCTCGGGCGGCTTGGCAGCTGGGGGCCGTTCACCTGGGTGATGCCGCCCGCCGCCAACCACGCGCTGCGCGAGTTCGGCATCATCCTGTTCCTGGCCGTGGTCGGGCTGAAGGCGGGGGACCGCTTCCTCGACACGCTGATCACCGGAGACGGGCTGTCCTGGGTGCTTTACGGCGCCACCATCACGCTGGCGCCGCTGGTGATCGTGGGCGTGGTGGCGCGCTTCGTGCTGGGGCTCAACTACCTGTCGCTCTGCGGCGTGCTCGCGGGCTCGATGACCGACCCGCCGGCGCTGGCCTTCGCCAACGCGCAGAACGAGTCGCCGGCGGCCTCGGTGGCCTATGCCACGGTCTACCCGCTGGTCATGGGGCTGCGGATCTTCGCGCCGCAGCTTCTGGTGCTGCTGTTGCTCTGATCGGGGTAGGGCGTTTGGAGCGATGTGCAACGCCCCGTGCGGGGCGTTGCTTGCGTTACGGGGTTCTGGCGCAGGATCTGCGCCGGACCATGACGGCGGTGAGGCGCGGTCGGTCCGGGGGCGTCGTGGCTCAGGGCAGCAGGTGCAGCCACACCCAGCTGGTGAAGATACACATGCCCGTGGCCAGCAGCACCGACGAGGCCGCGACGCGCTTGGCCCGGCCGTACATGTTGGCGAAGACATAGGCGTTCACCCCGGGCGCCATCGCGCCGGTCATCACCGCCGAGCGCAGCGAGTCGGTCGACAGGCCGAAGCCCTGGCCGAGCGCGAAGGTGATCGCCGGGTGCAGACCGAGCGAGATTGCGCAGACATAGAGGATGGTCCGCAAATCGCCCTCGGGGCGGTAGCGGAACAGCACGCCTCCCAAAGCGAAGAGCGCCGCGGGCAGCGCCGTGCGGGTGATCATGTCGAGCGCCTGCATCACGGGGTCGGGCAGGGTGACGTCGCCGAGGTTGAAGGCGACGCCGATCATGATCCCGATCACCAGCCCGTTGCGGAACATCGCGCGTCCCACGGTCAGCGGCAGCCGGCGCAGCGCGGTGCCGCGGGCCCGGGCGATCTCCATCGCGGTGATGCCGATGGCGTAGCAGAACGGCGAGTGCATGGCGATGATGGCGTAATTGCCCGAGAGCGCATCCGGCCCGTAGGCGCGCTCGGTGATCGGCAGGCCGAGCAGCAGCGAGTTGGAGAACAGGCAGGCGAAGCCGATGGCGACGGCGTCCTCCCAGTCGCGCCCGAAGATGTAGCGCGCCCCGAGCAGGCCGGCGGCGAAGCCCGTGGCGGCGCCGAGATAGAAGGAGAACAGGATCGGCGGGGAGAAATTGGCGCCCAGATCGAGTTGCCAGATCGCGGTGAAGAGCAGGCAGGGGATGGCGATGGTCTGGGTGAATCCCATCAGCCCGTCGACGGCGTTGTCGGGCAGGAGCCCGCGCCAGCTCGCCAGGTAGCCGGCGCCGATGACCAGGAAGACCGGGAGGATGATGTCGAAAAGCGCTTGCATGTCAGTCTATTGGGGAGAGGTGTTGCGCCGCGCTGCGCGCGTCGCCGGGGGTGCGCCGGTTTGGCGTGGTGCAGCTCGCCCGGCGGCGGGAGGGGCGGCTGGCTGGGAGGTGAGTATTTGGGACGTAGAGAAGGTGGGGGCGCGGCGCGGGGCGGTGAGGCTCTGTCAGGGGCGGGCGAGTGGCTGCGGCGCTGCTGGCCCGGCGGTGGCAAGGGCGGACGGGGTGGAGGTGAGTATTTGGGACGTAGAGAAGGTGGGGGCGCGGTGCGGGGCGGTGAGGCTCAGTCAGGAGCGGGCGCGGGGCTGCGGCGCTGCTGGCCCGGCGGTGGCAAGGGCGGATGGGGGCGAGGTGAGTATTTGGGACGTAGAGAAGACCAGGGTGCGGCGCGGGGCGGTGAGGTTTGGTGGGACGTGTCTTGTGGGGGCTTTGGACGGGCGTGGGCTCAGAGCGCATAGCGCAGGACCATGCCGTCATAAGCCGGGCGGATGTGGTCCGGGGTCTCGGCGGCGACGATGTCGTGGTCGAGATCGATATGCATGTTGGTGAGCACCGCCTCTTTCGGTTGCGCCTTGGCGATCCATTCCAGCGCCAGATCGAGATGGGCGTGGGTCGGGTGCGGGGTGCGGCGCAGCGCGTCGAGGATCCAGCAGTCGAGCCCCTGAAGATGCGCCCAGCTCGCCTCGGGGATGCGGATCACGTCCGGAAGGTAGGCCACCTTGCCGATGCGGAAGCCGAGCGCATCGATGCTGCCGTGGTCGACCTCGAACGGGGTCAGCGTGATCGGGCCGCCGGCGCCCTGAATGGTGAAGGGGCACTCGCCGATCGTGTGCATCTCGAGGATCGGCGGGTAGGGGCTGCCCTCGGGCTGCACGAAGGCATAGCCGAACCGCGCCAGAAGCGCGTTCTGGGTGTCGCCATCGGCCCAGACCGGCAGCCGGTCGTGCCGGTTGAAGACGATCTGGCGCAGGTCGTCGAGCCCGTGGGTGTGATCCGCGTGGCTGTGGGTCCAGGCGACCGCGTCGAGATGGCCTATGCCTGCGTCGAGAAGTTGCTGGCGCATGTCGGGGGTGGTGTCGATCAGCACCCGCGTGGTGCCGTCGGGGCCGTCGCGCTCGACCAGCATCGAGCAGCGCCGCCGCGTGTTGCGCGGGTTGGCCGGGTCGCATTCGCCCCAGTGGCCGCCGAGACGCGGCACGCCGCCCGAGGAGCCGCAGCCCAGGATAGTGAAACGCAGCTCGTTCATGCGGTCTCCGGGGCCCACGCGGCGGCCTTGGCGAAGAGGCGCTCGAAGTTTTCCTCGGTGGCGCGGGCGAAATCCTCGTAGGAGAGGCCGAAACTCTCGGCGCCGACCTTGGCGGTGTAGACGCTGTAGCCGGGCTCGTTGCGCTTGCCGCGATAGGGCGGCGGGGCGAGGTAGGGGCTGTCGGTCTCGACGAGGATGCGCTCGAGCGGCGCGCTGGCGAAGATCTCGCGCAGCTCCTTCGATTTCGGGAAGGCCGCGATGCCCGACATTGACAGGTAGAAGCCGCAATCGAGCGCCGCCTTGGCGAGCTCCGCCGAGGAGGAGAAGCAATGCATGACGCAGGAATAGGGCTTGGCGCGATAGGCCTCGGAGAGGATGCGGGCCATGTCATCATCGGCGGCGCGGGCATGGATGATCAGCGGCAGGCCGGTCTCCTGCGCCGCTTCGATATGGATGCCGAGCGAGGTCTTCTGAACCTCGGCGCTCTCGGCGGTGTAGTGGTAGTCGAGCCCGGTCTCGCCGATGCCGACGAATTTCGGATGCTGCGACAGGGCGACCAGCTCGTCGACCGTCGCCAAAGGTTCCTCGGCGGCGCTCATCGGATGGGTGCCGGCGGCGTAGAACACCGGGTCGTTGGCCTCGGCGATGGCGCGGACCTGCGGCTCGTTGCGCAGGCGGGTGCAGATCGTCACCATGCGGTGCACGCCGGCTTCGACGGCGCGGGAGATGACGTCCGGGCGCTCGGCGTCGAAATCCGGGAAATCGAGGTGACAGTGGCTGTCGGTGATCAGGGGGGTGGTCATGGTCATGTCCTTTGCGCCGGTTTTGGGCGAAGCCGCCGGCAGGGTCAAGCGGATGCGGCGCGTGGGCGGTGCGGGCCGGTCCGCGCGCTTACAGGGCAGGCAGCCGCCTCAGCCCAGCACGTCGAGCGCTTGCAGGAGCGGGCCGTCTTCGGTCTGTAGCATGTGGCCGCGCAGGTGGAAGACCTCGGCCAGCCGGGCCTCGCTCAGCACCTCGAGCGGCGGGCCATCGGCGGCGATGCGGCCGCGGTCGAGCAGGATCAGCCGGGTGCAGTGGCGCGCCGCCAGCGTCAGGTCGTGCAGCGAGACCAGCACCGCGTGGCCCTCGCGGGCCAGATCCTCGAACACCCTGAGCGTGGCGATCTGCGCCGCCGGGTCGAGCCCGGCGATGGGCTCGTCGGCCATCAGCAGCGGTGCCTCCTGCGCCAGCGCGCGGGCGATCAGCACCCGGGCCTGCTCGCCCCCCGAGAGCTCGGTGGCGCGGCGCCGGGCGAAGGCGGTGAGGCCCATGCGCTCGAGCGCGCGCCCGACCGCCTCGGCGCGCAGGTCGCCGGCGCGGCTGTCATGCGGGAGGCGGCCGAGGGCCACCAGCGTCTCGACCGTCACCGGCCAGGCGATTTCGCGCGATTGCGGCAGCCAGGCAGCGGCGCGGGCGCGGGCGCGGGCGGGCAGCTCAGTGAGAGAAGAGTGGCCCTCGTGTTTCATCAGGCCGAGGGCGGCGCGCATCAGGGTGGTCTTGCCGGCGCCGTTGGGGCCGATCAGGCCGACGCATTCTCCCGGCGCGATCTTAAGGCTCACGCCGTCGACCACCGGGCAGGGGCCGCGCCTGACGGTGAGCGCTTCGAGCGACAGCAGGCTCATCCGCCCCTCCGCGTCTTGTAGATCAGGTGCAGGAACAGTGGTGCGCCGATCAGTGCCATGACGACGCCGAGCTTGAGGTCGCGCTCGGGCAGGATCAGGCGCACGGCAATGTCGGCGGCGAGCAGCATCGCCGCGCCGCCAAGCGCCGAGGCCCAGAGCAGCCGCGAGGGACGCGCGCCGCAGAGCGGGCGCAGCAGGTGCGGCACCACGAGCCCGACGAAGCCCACGGCACCCGCGACGGCGGTGGCGGCGCCCACGGCAGCGGCGGTGCCGAAGAGCAGCTTCAGCCGCAGCGCCGTCATCGACACGCCAAGCGCCTGTGCGCCGTCCTCGCCCAGCGTCAGCGCGTCGAGCCCGCGGCCCAGCGTCAGCAGCACCGCGCCGCCAAGCGCCACCAGGGGTGCGGCCAGGGCGAGATGGGTGAGCGAGCGGTCGGCGACAGAGCCCATCATCCAGAACACGATCTCGAAGGTGGCGTAGGGGTTCGACGACAGGTTCAGCGCCAGCGAGGTCAGCGCGCCCGCGAGCGCCGAGACCGCGATGCCCGCCAGGATCAGCGTTAGCGATCCGCCGCGCGGGCCGGCGAGCAGCAGGATCAACGCGACCGCACCGAGCGCGAAGACCAGCGCCATCAGCGGCAGGGCGAGGGCGAAGGCGGCGGACAGGCCGGTCTGCAAAGCGATCACCGCGCCGAGCGCCGCGGAGCCCGAGACGCCGATCAATCCGGGCTCGGCCAGCGGGTTGCGCAGGTAGCCCTGCATCGCAGCCCCGGAGAGGCCGAGCGCCGCGCCCACGAGGGCTGCGAGCGCGGTGCGGGGCAGGCGGATTTCCTGCATCACCATGACATGCAGCGGATCGCCCGCGCCCAGAACGCCGCCCAGCACCGCCGAAAGCGGCAGCGGTGCATAGCCCAGCGACAGCGAGGCCAAAACCAGCGCCAGCACGAGGGCGGAGAGGGTCAGCGCCAGCTTCATTGCGCCGCCTCCCAGTCGCGGCGCAGCTCGCGCATCGCCTCGACCGCGTCGAGCAGGAAGGGCGTGCCGCAGATCCAGTTCTGCCCGTCGGGGATCTCGCGCAGGCGGCCCGTGGCGCGCAGCACCGGGTGCTGCAGCAGTGCGGTCGCCTGCGAGGGGCTGTCATAGGGCTGGCCCACGAGGATCAGGTCGGGCTGGGCGAGCACCAGCTCCTCCAGCGGCAGCCGCCCGCCATAGGGCAGGCCGCGCGCCTCGGAGATGTTTGCCATGCCGGCGGCGGCGAGGATCTCGCCGGTGAGCGATTGCACCCCGGCGGTCTCGTTGAAGGGCAGGTAATAGGCCACCAGCGGACGCCTCTCGGGCGCGTCGCGCAGATCGGCGAGACGTATGTCGAAGCGCGCCAGCAGGGCCTCGGCCTCGGCCTCGCGGCCAAGCAGCGCGCCCATGCGCAGGAGGTTCTGCCGCGCGTCCTCGATGGCGTTGGCCGGGGCGAAGCGTTCGACCCGGTAGCCGAGCCGTTCAAGCATGTCGGTGGCGGCGCGCGCGGTATAGGTGCCGGCGAGCACGAGGTCGGGCTCGAGCAGCACGATCTCCTCGGCATGGGCGGCATTGGCGGGCAGGGCGGCGGCCTCTGCGGCCATCGCCGAGCTGCGCGGGTCGTGGCCCAGGGGCGAGACCGACACCAGCTGGCCGGGGGCCGCCAGCAGCAGCGCCAGCTGGTCGGTGCAGACATTGAGAGAGACGACACGGGCCGGGCCCGCGCCGTCGGCCGCCGCCGCGCCGGTCAATAATGACAGCGCGGCGGCGAAGCATATGAGCTTAGAAGCTCGCACGGATCCCCGCGTAATAGGCACGACCGGACTGACCGTAGCCCGGAACGGTCTGGTAGTCCTCGGCGAACAGGTTCTCGACGCGGAAATAGGCCTGCACGTCCGAGGTCACGTCATAGCTGAAGGTGGTGTTCACCAGCCCGTAATCGTCGAGCTCCTCGCGGTCGGCCTCGTACAGCCCGCTCACGCGCAGGCGCGCGCGGTCGGAGAGGTCGGCGGTGACGCCAAGCGAGAAGGCGTGCTCGGGCACCGAGACCTGCCAGCCCGAACTGTCGAGCGAGGCGGTGGTCCAGCTGTCGGTCCAGGTGTAGCTGCCGTCGAGCGTCACCCGGTCGTTCACCTCGACCGCGCCTGCGAGTTCAAGACCCGCGCGGCTGCTGACGCCGTCGGCCTGCACGTACTGGTAGCTGGTATAGGAGTAGTCGATGATGTCCTCGGCCTCGATCCAGAACGCGGTGGCGCGCACCCAGGCGCTATCGCCGTAGCGCTTCTCGACGCCGAGGTCGAAGCTCACCGAGGTCTCGGGCTCGAGATCGGCATTGCCGGAATAGGCGTCGTAGAGCTCGTAATTCGAGGGCGCCCGGTAGCCGTTGGCGAGGTTGGCGCGGAAGGTGAGGTCGGGCGCCGCGCGCCAGACGGCGGAGAGGCGCCCGGTGGTGAAGCCGCCGAACTCGGAATGGGTGTCCTGCCGCAGCGCGAAACTCAGGTCGATGTCGTCGGTCGGGCTGGCGGTCAGCTCGGTGAAGAGCGAGTTGACGCTGCTCTCCTGCCGCTGGCTGCTGCCATAGGGGCCCCAGCTCGACGCGCCCGAGATGTCGTCCTTGTAGTACTCCTCGGTGCGCTCGACGCCGACCACCGCGCGGGTCGTGGCGCTGGGCGAGAAGCCCAGCTGGTAGCGGTAGTTCATCCGCGCGCCTTCATAGGCAAAGCGGAACGGGTAGGGCGTGCCGTTATAGGGCGGCGTGTCGGCGGCATAGCTGTCGAGCGAGGTGCCGTGCAGCGTGCGCTCGGTGTGGTACCAGCTGACCGAGGCCTCGTGGTCGAAGATGTCGGAGGAGAACAGCAGCGCGGCGCGCAGGCCGTATTGCTCGCGGTCGGTCACGTCGTCGGGCGAGCCGTCGAACACCCGGCCAGAAGCGCTCTCGTCGTAATCGTATTGCGATTCCTCGGCGAAGCCGGAGAGCTGCAGCTGGGCCGCGCCGCCGCCAAGGTCGTAGCTGCCCGAGAAGCTCAGGCGGCGCGCCTCGAAGCCGTCGGCCTCGTCGTTCTTGTCGGTGGGGTTCGAGGTGCCGTAGTTCAGCCCGTCCTCGTCGGCGGCGGAAAAGCCGTCGGTCTTCACGTAGGAGAGGGTGACCGCGGTCTCGTGGCCCTCGCCCTTGTTGTAGAGCGTCGCGGCGGAGCGGAAGGTCTCGTAGCTGCCGTATTCGAGGAAGCCCTCGGCGCTGAGCCCGTCGCGCTTGGCGCGCTTGGTGGTGATGTTGATCACGCCGCCGATGGCTTCGGAGCCGACCAGCGCTGATTGCGAGCCGCGCAGGATCTCGATCTGGCCGATATCGCCGCCGGTGAGGCCGCCGAAATCGTAGGCCACCTGCGTGCCCGACGGATCCGAGACGTCGATGCCGTCGATGCGCACCGCGATGTTCTGCTGCGACACGCCGCGGATCGCGATACCGGCATTGGTGCCGAGCGGCCCGTTCGAGCGGATCGTCACGCCGGGCTGGCGGGCGAGAATGTCGATCACGCGGGTGTCGGCCTCGTCCTGCAGGTCGTCCTCGGTGAGCACGTCGACGGCGACGCCGGTGCGCAGCGGTGTGGTGGATTCAAATCCCACGTTGAGGATCAGCGTCGGCAGTTCGTAATAGCTGTCGTCCTGCGCGAGCAGCGGCGTGGTGCTCAGAGCCAGCACCGAGGCGGAGGTGAGGACATGTTTCTTCATGGTCCATCCTTTCCATATCGGCCCCCGGGCAGGGGGCGGCTGTCGTGGTGTTCGCGGAAAGGTCGGGGGACACCCCGGCTCCCGTGAACGGTGCGGTTGTCACCACGAACGGAAAGACCGTACCCCGATGCGCGCCCCGCGCGTGGGGAGGGTGATCACCTTGGCAGGTCTCCTGACTTGCGGGTCATCGCGCGACGCGGGCCTTCCCGGGCGTATCGCCCAGTGGCATATGCCGGTCGCACTCGCCGCTCACAGTTGCGGGGGCAGTCGCGGGTTTGCACCGCGTTCCCTATTCTCCGGACAAGGCCCGGAACCGAGGCCCGCTCCGCTTAGTCCGGCTCGCCTCACCGCACAAGTGCTTCCTTGGTGCCGTCTCGGAAGACGTGGATTCGGGGCCGCATGGGAATGGATGGCACCGGGCATGGGATTGCATGGAACTGATTTGGGAAATACTGCCCCCACGTGGTCTCGGGAGGGTATCGGCGCCGGATTCGAGGGCGATTCACCGGGTTTCCCGCAGTCGAATCTGGCCTGTGACTGAGATGCCGAAAAATGTGCATTTCGCAACAAAACATTTTTGGGATTTTATGGCCCGTGACATCTTCACGACAGCGTGACTATATATAGTTGCGCGCAGGTTCCCGCTCACCACATGTTTGTGAGTTTTGGCGAAACAGCACCCTAGATGTTGTTTTTCACAGGGTCTGCGAACAAGAACTTGTGCCATCTCCCGAAATTCCCCGTTGCCTCCCATGAATTCCCATGTCATACCTTTAACCACGATGAGGGACGGGACAGAGGGCAAACAACAACGCCCCGGCAAACACCCAGAACAATAAAAGAGCAGGTTCATACAGGCACCCGCCCTTCATCGTAACACAGAGATCCGGCGCGCGAGCGAGCAGACATCCCCCCAGGTGGCGCGCGCAGCTGGACAAGCCCGCACAGCGGGTCAAGGCGGCGGGTTGATCGGTGGCAGCAGATCAACCCGCCGTATTTCGTTTCAGGGGGCTGTGAGTAGGGACATTGGGCCGCAGGCTGAGGTTCAGAGGCGAAAGTCGGCATAAGGTCGACAGCAAGGGCAGGGTGTCTATCCCGGCCTCTTTTCGCCGTGTCCTCGAAGCCGGTGACCCGGACTGGACCGACGGTCTGAACCCCAATTTCGTGATCGTTTACGGCGACCAGCGCCGCAAGTATCTCGAATGCTTCACCATCCAGGAAATCGAGGCCATCGAGGACCGCATCAGCAACATGAAGCGTGGCTCGCGCAAGCGGCGCCTGCTCGAGCGGCTGATCTCGGCCCAGTCGGTCACGTCGAGCGTTGACGACACCGGGCGGATCGTGATTCCTGTCAAGCTGCGCGACAAGATCGCGCTCGAGAACGAAGCGCAGTTCATCGGTACCGTCGACACCTTCCAGATCTGGGAGCCCGCGGCCTACGAGGCCGACCTCGAGGAGACCGAGGACGAGCTGGCCGATTTCGACGGCGATCCGCTGGAACTGCTCGATGAAGACGACGAGGACGAGGAGATCTGAGATGGCACCTGCGGCGGATCACGATAACGGCGCGCCGCATGTTCCGGTTCTCCTGCGGCCTCTGCTCGAGGCCGTGGCGCCGGTCAGCGGCACCTGGGTCGACGGCACCTTCGGGGCAGGGGGCTATTCCCGCGGCCTGCTCGACGCCGGCGCCGACAAGGTCATCGGCATCGACCGCGATCCGCTGGCGCACCAGATGGCGCAGGAGTGGATCGGCGAGTATGGCGGCCGGCTGGAACTGGTCGAGGGCAATTTCGCCGACATGGACAGCTTCGTCAGCGACGCCGACGGCGTGGTGCTGGATCTTGGCGTGTCGTCGATGCAGCTCGACATCGCCGAACGCGGTTTCTCCTTCATGAAGGACGGCCCGCTCGACATGCGCATGGAACAGTCGGGCGAGAGCGCCGCCGACCTGGTCAAGCGCCTCGACGAGACGGCGCTGGCCGATGTTCTCTATACCTACGGCGAAGAGCGCGCCTCGCGCCGCATCGCCCGCGCCATCGTCAAGGCCCGCGACCAGGAGCCGATCGAGACCACCGCGCGTCTCTCGGCGATCGTCGAGGCCTGCCTGCCGCGTCCCAAGCCCGGCCAGTCGCACCCCGCCACGCGCAGCTTCCAGGCGCTGCGCATCGCGGTGAACGACGAGTATGGCGCGCTCTGGCGTGGCCTCATGGCCGCCGAACGGGCGCTGAAACCCGGCGGCTGGCTCTGCGTCGTGACCTTCCACTCGGTCGAGGACCGCATGGTCAAGCGCTTCTTCCAGGCGCGCTCGGGCAAGCTCAACACGGTGAGCCGCTACGCGCCCGCCACCGAGACCGAGGATCCGCAATTCGTCCTCGTCACCCGCAAGGCCGTTGGCCCGGATGACGAGGAACTGGCCGCCAATCCGCGCGCCCGCTCGGCGCGGCTCCGGATCGGCAAACGCACCGATGCCGCCGCCGGCGAGATCGGCGCGGAAAAGCTCAACATGCCTCAGCTCAAGGGGAAACGCTGATGCGAACGCTGCTCTACGTGACCACGTTCCTGGGCCTGATCGGCCTCGCTTTCTGGGCCTATCGCGAGAATTATGACACCAAGGAGGCGCTCGACAACGTCGACCGGCTGCATCGCAACATTGCCGATGCCCGGGCACGGCTGTCGATCCTCAAGGCGGAATGGGCCTATCTCAACCGCCCCGACCGGCTGCGCGATCTGGCCGAGATCAACTTTCCCCGGCTCGAGCTGCTGCCGATGCGTCCCGATCAGTTCGGCCGCGTCGATCAGGTCGCCTACCCGGTGACCCAGCCGCTGGTGGTGATGGATCCCATCGACGTCTCGAGCGCGGGGGCATCGCAATGACCCGCACGCCGCTTCGCCCGCTCGCCCGCATCCTCGAAGCCCGCCAGAAGGGCGAGAACCCCGACGCCATCGAACGCGAGAACCTGCGCATCCGCCACGAGCAGATGCGCGACAAGGCGCGGGTGCGCGCCGAGGGTCGCCTTCTGGTCATGAGCGTGATGTTCCTCGTGGCCTTCACCGTGGTCGGCGCCCGCATGGGCATGCTCGCCGCCTCGGAGCCGGCCGAGCCGCGCGCCCACGCCAGCGGCGCCTCGATCATCGCCAGCCGCGCCGACATCACCGACCGTCATGGCCGCATCCTCGCGACCAACATGGAGACCCATTCTCTCTACGCCCATCCGCAGCAGATGATCGAGCCGCAGCGCGCCGCCAAGGAGCTGAAGGCGATCTTCCCGGATCTCGACGAGGAGCGGATGCTGAAGGATTTCACCGATCCCAAGCGCAAGTTCCTGTGGGTGAAGAAGAAAATCAGCCCCGAGCAGATGCAGGCCGTGCATGATATCGGCGAGCCGGGCCTTCTTTTCGGTCCGCGCGAGATGCGGCTCTATCCCAACGGCGCGCTGGCCTCGCACATCCTTGGCGGCTCGAGCTTCGGGCGCGAGGGGGTGGCCTCAGCCGAGGTGAT
The DNA here is from genome assembly GCF_059781815.1 of Salipiger sp. NCBI lineage: Bacteria > Pseudomonadati > Pseudomonadota > Alphaproteobacteria > Rhodobacterales > Roseobacteraceae > Salipiger > Salipiger sp. The sequence goes on from NZ_JBYNAH010000079.1 coordinate 14,529, forward strand.
CGGCACCGCCGGCATCGAGAAGTTCTTGGACGAGGAGCTGCGCGATCCGGCCCGTGGCGGGGCTCCGCTCGAACTGTCGATCGACCTCAGCGTGCAGGCCGCGACCGAGCGCGTGCTCGACGCCGGCATGCGCCTCTTGAACGCCAAGGGCGCCGCGTCGGTGCTGATGGACGTGCATACCGGCGAGGTCATCGCGCTGGCCTCGCTGCCCGATTTCGATCCCAACGACCGTCCGCGCCCGCCCACCGAGGGCAGCCCCTCGGACAGCCCGCTGTTCAACCGCGCGGTGCAGGGGGTCTACGAGCTGGGCTCGACCTTCAAGATCTTCGCCGCCGCGCAGGCGATGGAGCTGGGGCTTGTCGGGCCTCAGACCGTCATCGACACCCGCCCACCCTTCAAGGTCGGCGGCCACCGGATCGGCGAATTCGAGGGGCACAACTACGGTCAGATCCCCGTCGAGGAGATCATCATCAAGAGCTCGAACCGGGGCACCGGCAAGATGGCGCTGGCCATCGGCATCGAGCGCCAGCAGGACTTCCTCAAGAAGCTTGGCTTCTTCGAGCCGACGCCGCTCGAGATCGTCGAGGCGGCGGGCGGCAAGCCGCTTCTGCCGGCGCGCTGGACGGATCTTTCCTCGGTGACGATCTCTTACGGCCACGGCCTGTCCTCTTCGCCGCTGCATCTCGCGGCGGCCTATTCCTCCATCGCCAATGGCGGCACGCTGGTGAGGCCCACGCTGATCAAGCAGCAGGGCGCGCAGATGGGAGAGCGGGTGATGTCACAAAGCGTGGCCGCGGCCTCGCGCGACATGCTGCGCAAGGTGGTGAGCACCGGCACCGCGAGCTTCGGCGAGGTGCCGGGCTATCACGTCGGCGGCAAGACCGGCACCGCCGACAAGCCCAAGGAGCAGGGCGGCGGCTACTACAAGGACAAGGTCATCGCGACCTTCGCCTCGATGTTCCCGGCGCATGATCCGCAATACGTGCTCATCGTGACCCTCGACGAGCCGGTCGAGACCTCGGGCTCGAAGCCGCGCCGCACCGCCGGCTGGACCGCCGTTCCGGTCGCCGCCGAGATGATCGGCAGGATCGCGCCGCTTCTGGGCTTGCGTCCGGAATACGATATGGGAGAAGTGGCAGAGGTCACGCTGGTCCGGCAGTGACGCCGCTCATGGCTCCTGCGGGATCCGGACCTCTGCAACACCACAAGACGCTTCGGGGGCAGATATGAGCGGTGAGGAAAAGAGCCTGTCGGATCTCGGCCTGACGGCGCGCGGCGGCCGCGAGGCCCGGATCACGGGCATCTCGGTCGACAGCCGCGCGGTGATGCCTGGCCATCTCTTCGCGGCGATGCCGGGCACCAAGATCCACGGCGCAACCTTCATCGAGACCGCGCTGGCGCAGGGCGCAGTAGCGGTGCTGACCGATGCCGAGGGTGCGCGCCTCGCCGAGGCGGCGCTGGCCGAGAGTGACGCTGCGCTGGTCATCGCCGCCGAGCCGCGCGCCGCGCTGGCCTATGCCTGCGCGCTGTTCTTCGGGGCCCAGCCCGCCACGATGGTGGCCGTCACCGGCACCAACGGCAAGACCAGCGTGGCAAGCTTCGTGCGCCGCCTCTGGCAGGAGCTGGGCTTCCGCGCCGTCAATCTCGGCACTACCGGGGTCGAGGGCGACTGGCAGGCGCCGCTGCGTCACACCACCCCCGAGCCGATCACCCTGCACAAGGCGCTGGCCGACGCGGCGAGCGCCGGCGTCGATCACGCGGCGATGGAGGCCTCCTCGCACGGGCTCGACCAGCGCCGGCTCGACGGGGTCCAGCTGGTGGCCGCGGGCTTCACCAACTTCACCCAGGATCACCTCGATTATCACGCCGATTTCGAGGAGTACTTCGCCGCCAAGGCGGGGCTCTTCGCCCGCGTCCTGCCCGAGGACGGCACCGCTGTGGTCAATATCGACGACGCGCGCGGCATCGACATGCTCGCCATCGCCCGCGCCCGCGGGCAGGAGGTGCTGACCGTCGGTGAAAGCGAGGGCGCCGACCTGCGCCTGCTGGGCCAGCGTTTTGACGCCACCGGGCAGGAGCTGCGGCTGAGTTGGCACGGCGTGGTCGAGCAACTGCGGCTGAACCTCGTGGGTGGCTTCCAGGGCCAGAACGCGCTGGTCGCGGCGGGCCTCGTGATCGCCTGCGGCGCCGAGGCCGAAGACGTGTTCCGCGCGTTGCCCCGGCTCGAGACGGTGCATGGCCGCATGCAGCTCGCCGCCACCCGCGACAGCGGCGCGGCGGTTTATGTCGATTACGCCCACACCCCTGATGCGGTGGCCACTGCCATCAGGGCGCTGCGCCCGCATGTCATGGGCCGGCTCATTGCCATCGTCGGCGCCGGCGGCGACCGCGACGCCGGCAAGCGCCCGCTGATGGGCCGCGCCGCGGCCGAGAATGCCGACCTGGTCATCGTCACCGACGACAACCCGCGCTCCGAGGACCCCGCCGCGATCCGCGCGCAGGTGCTCGCCGGCGCGCCGGAGGCCACCGAGGTGGGCGACCGCGCCGAGGCGATCCTGCGCGGCGTCGATCTGCTGCAGCCCGGTGACGCGCTGCTGGTCTGCGGCAAGGGCCACGAGACCGGCCAGATCGTCGGCGACACGGTCTACCCGTTCGACGATGTCGAGCAGGCCAGCGTCGCGGTGGCCGCACTGGACGGGAGGGGCCTGTGACACTCTGGACGGCAAAGGACGCCGCCGCCGCCACCGGCGGGAAGGTCGCGGGCGACTGGGAGGCCAATGGCGTCTCGATCGACACCCGCACGATCGCCCGGGGCGATCTCTTCGTGGCGCTCAAGGCGGCGCGCGACGGGCATGATTTCGTGGCGCAGGCGCTCGAGAACGGCGCCAGCGCCGCTCTGGTGAGCCGCATCCCCGAGGGCGTCGATCCGGCCAGGCTGCTGATCGTCGACGACGTGCAGACCGGGCTCGAGGCGCTGGGACAGGCGGCGCGTGCGCGCACCCGGGCCAAGGTCGTGGCGGTGACCGGCTCGGTCGGCAAGACCTCGACCAAGGAGATGCTGCGCGTGGTGCTCGGCGCGCAGGGCAGCGTGCATGCTGCCGAGAAGAGCTACAACAATCACTGGGGCGTGCCGCTGACGCTGGCGCGGATGCCGGCGGAGGTGGATTTCGCGGTGATCGAGATCGGCATGAACCACCCCGGCGAGATCGCGCCGCTGTCGCGCATGGCGCGGCCCGACGTGGCGATGATCACCATCGTGGCGCCGGCCCACCTTGCCGCCTTCGAGAGCCTCGAGGGCATCGCCCGCGAGAAGGGCGCGATCTTCGAGGGGCTCGAGCCCGGCGGCACCGCCGTGGTCAACGGCGATCTGCCGGTTTCGCCGCTGCTGATCGAGATGGCCGAGGCGAAGGCCGCGCATATGATCACTTTCGGCGAGGCCGAGGGCAATCACCACCGCGTCACCCATGTCGATATCGGCGACACCACCACCGTGGTGCAGGGCCGGGCGTGGCGCTCTCCGGTGCTTTACAAGGTGGCGGTGCCGGGGCGGCATTTCGCGGTCAACGGCATGGGCGTGCTGGCCGTGGCGCATGCGCTGGGGCTCGACCGGGCGCTGGCGGTGACCGCGCTGGGGCAGTGGAGCGCGGGCGCCGGGCGTGGCCTGCGCGAAACCATCCTGCTCGACCCGGTGGAGACCCATCTCTCGCTCGAGCTGATCGACGACGCCTACAACGCCAACCCGGCCTCGCTGGCCGCCTCGCTCGAGGTGCTCGCCGGCGCCAAGACCCGCGACGGGGTGGGGCGCGTGGCGCATGGCCGCCGCATCGCCTATCTCGGCGACATGAAGGAGCTCGGCGCCACCGAGGCGGCGCTGCACCGCGCCGTGGCGGATTTGCCGGCGATGCAGAAGATCGATCTCGTGCATTGCGTCGGGCCGCTGATGCGCAACCTCTGGCAGGCGCTGCCGCAGGACAAGCGCGGCCACTGGACCGAGACCGCCGACGGCATGGCGGCGCGGGTGCGGCACGATATGGATGCGGGCGATGTCGTGCTGGTGAAGGGCTCGCTCTCCACCGGGCTCGGGCGCGTGGTTGACGCGATCCGGCGCATGGGCGTATCCCCCGCGGGCGGCAACGGGTAACGAGGACCACAGCATGCTCTACTGGCTCACCGAACTGAGCGATGGCGGCGATCTGTTCAACCTGTTTCGCTACATCACCTTCCGCGCCGGCGGCGCCTTCCTGACGGCGCTGATCTTCGGCTTCATCTTCGGGCGCCCGCTGATCGACGTGCTGCGCAAGCGGCAGGGCAAGGGCCAGCCGATCCGCGACGACGGCCCCGAAGGGCATTTCGTCAAGGCCGGCACGCCGACCATGGGCGGGCTGCTGATCGTCGGCGCGCTGCTCACCTCGACGCTGCTCTGGGCGAGGCTCGACAATCCCTTCGTGTGGATGGTGCTATTTGTCACCGTGGGCTACGCCGCCATCGGCTTTGCCGATGACTACGCCAAGGTGGCCAAGCAGAACACCGCAGGTGTGTCGGGCAAAGTCCGGCTTTTGCTGGGCTTTCTGATCGCGGGCGCGGCGGGCGCCTGGGCCGCGTGGCACCACCCGGCCGAGCTCACCGGGCAGCTCGCCTTCCCGGTGTTCAAGAACGCGCTGCTCGATCTCGGCTTCCTCTTCGTGCCCTTCGCGATGATCGTCATCGTCGGCGCCGCCAACGCGGTGAACCTCACCGACGGGCTCGACGGGCTGGCCATCATGCCGGTGATGATCGCCGCGGGAACGCTCGGCATCATTGCCTATGCTGTGGGCCGCACCGACTTCACCGAGTATCTCGATGTCCACTACGTGCCCGGCACCGGCGAGATCCTGATCTTCTGCGCCGGCCTGATCGGCGGCGGCCTCGGTTTCCTGTGGTACAACGCGCCGCCCGCGGCGGTGTTCATGGGCGACACCGGCTCGCTGGCGTTGGGCGGCGCGCTGGGGGCGATCGCGGTGGCCACCAAGCACGAGATCGTGCTGGCCATCGTCGGCGGCCTCTTCGTGGTCGAGGCGCTGTCGGTGATCATCCAGGTGCTCTACTTCAAGCGCACCGGCAAGCGGGTCTTCCTGATGGCGCCGATCCACCACCACTACGAGAAAAAGGGCTGGGCCGAACCGCAGATCGTGATCCGCTTCTGGATCATTTCGCTGATCCTCGCCCTGATCGGCCTCGCCACCCTCAAGCTGCGCTGACCCGGCGGCGCGCGGCCAGAGGGCCGCGCACAGGTCAAGTCGCCCGGGGCCGTGGCCCCGGTCTCCAGGCCTTTGACCGGCGTGACGCCTTTGCCCGTGACCTGGGCCGCTGCCACCGTTCGGCCTGCCTCCGGCGGGAGTATTTTTGACGAAGAGAAGCAGGGGCGCGGCGCTTTTGGC
>NZ_JBYNAH010000080.1:0-19943 GCF_059781815.1 Salipiger sp.
TCGAGGCCAGCGACCGGGCCGGCGCCGAGGCGCTGATGCAGACCGGCCTCACCGCCCTGCGCGAGGCGGTCTCGTAAACCAGCGGACGGCGCGCCGTGTGGCGTGTTCGAAAGGTGTCGCTATCTCCTGGACAGGTTCCTTGACGCTCAGTTGCGTGTATACCGCTCCCATGGCAGGCTCTCTCCATTAGATAACCATCTGTTTTCTAATGGGAGTCGCACTTGAGGGTAGCGCGCACCCAGCCACATCCCTTTGGCTCTTAATAAGAGTTATGTTGATAATATCAGGGTGGCTCAGGCTCGAATTGCCCTCCGTTAAGCTGGCCGCAGAACGTCACCGTACGCGCCGGCTGTTCACGCGTTGAAATTCCGCAGATCGGAAATCACAGCTTACGTCACAGTTCGGATCTTAGAGAATGACGTAAGCCATTCCGATTACACAAACAGGTTTGCGTCGTAGCCCTGCACGACGGCAGCTTCGTCGAAAGCGAAATAGGAGATGTCTTCATCCACGTGATTTACCTCTGCATCAAGGCTGGCGTCCTCTTGTGCGAAGACGTCGAAGCCGTTTCCAGACAGACCTGAGCCTCTCGCCCAGACAGGATCGACACCGAAATAGCTGTCTATTCCAGCGACAACGCCCGCCGGCGTAATACCTGTTCCGATGCTATCGGTCTTTTCGTCGATGCCAGACGCTTTGCCAGCTTCCCAGGTAAAATCACCGATTGTGCCGCTTCCTCCCTCGATGGCGATCCAGCCAAGGCTTTCGCTCCTGTGGCTGCCGCCATTTCCGGCCTCCTCCTCCTGCATGGTGATCTCGAAACCGTCTGCGGTCGCCGCATTCTGACGCGTGAGGATGAAATCCGGTCCGTTTGTCGTCTGCACCTGGCTCATAATCACCGGGGCGGTGTCGAATTCCGCGTCGAAGCTCACGGTTTCGAAGCCGGCGGAGGACAACAGGGCGCTGTCGAGGGTTCCCGCCTCGAGCAGGCTTCCGTCCGGCAAGATCCAGCTTCCGGCTTCGACGACGAGGTAATTCACCGTTTCGCTGGTGTGAATGCCGTTGAGATAGTTGGGCTCCTGCAGGGACATGGTCAGCTGGTTGCCGCTGACCGCGCTTACGCGCACATTGACCGGGTCGGCTCCGTTTGCGGTCGCAACGTAAGCCACGACGACCGGGTTATCGAAGCTGTTCCCGAGCGTGATTGTTGTTTCTGCACTGGACAGGGAAACCACCCCCGTCTCGAGAATTGCCTGCTGCTGTACGGCAGGCAACGTCGCGCTCTGAGCGAACACGAAGAAATCCACAGTCTCGTTCACGTGCCCCGTCTCGGCGTCGTGGCTCGCCTCTTCTTCGGCAGAGACATCGAAACTGCTCGTGGAGCTGGTGGTCCCTCGTGCCCACGCCGGATCGCTCCCGGCGAAACTGGACAGTGTCGAGACGACCTGAGCATCACCCGGCAGGCTCGACCCGAGTGCGACGGTCTGGGCCGACTCGTCGACACCGCTGCCCTGCCCGGACGCCCAAGCAAAGCCTGCCAGATCGGCGGTCTCTCCCTCGATGGCGATCCAGCCAAGGCTTTCGCTCCTGTGGCTGCCGCCATTTCCGGCCTCCTCCTCCTGCATGGTGATCTCGAAACCGTCTGCGGTCGCCGCATTCTGACGCGTGAGGATGAAATCCGGTCCGTTTGTCGTCTGCACCTGGCTCATAATCACCGGGGCGGTGTCGAATTCCGCGTCGAAGCTCACGGTTTCGAAGCCGGCGGAGGACAACAGGGCGCTGTCGAGGGTTCCCGCCTCGAGCAGGCTTCCGTCCGGCAAGATCCAGCTTCCGGCTTCGACGACGAGGTAATTCACCGTTTCGCTGGTGTGAATGCCGTTGAGATAGTTGGGCTCCTGCAGGGACATGGTCAGCTGGTTTCCATTGACCTCACTGACACGCACATTGACCGGGTCGACGCCATTCTCTGTCGCAACGTAAGCCACGACGACCGGGTTGGTGTAGCTGCGCTGCAGTGTGAGCGTGGTTGCCGCATGTGTGAGAGCGGTGGTGCCCGCTTCGGCGAAGGCCAGGCTCGCAATCGTGGCCGCGTCGATCACGCCGTCGGTGAACTCGACCTCTTCGATCCCGGTGAGCTGGTCCGTCCCCTCGTCCCCGTCGGCCGCGTTCAGATCCTCGACATAGACGGTCCCGTCGGGCCGGACCGAAAACGCGTATTGCGACTGCGCGCTTCTGTAGACCGCCCGGTCCGTTCCCGAGCCGCCCTCGACCGTGTCGTCTCCAAGACCGGTATTGACGGTATCGTTGCCGCCGGCGGCGTTGATGGTGTTGGAATGGAGGTTGGCGCCATAGCCCGCCGCGGTATCGGTGATGAAGATGTCGTTGTCCTCGTCGTCGCCGACCACATCGGCGGCGCCGCCGATGATCAGGTTCTCGACATCGCGGAAGGCCGCGCGCTGAGTGCCCCCAGCCGTCACATAGATCCGCTCGTCGATCATGTGGAAGATGACGGAATCGATCCAGGTGAGATCGGAGCGGAAGGTGTCGATGCCGTCGCCGCCGTCGAACACGTCGCCGGTATTGTTGTTCAGGTCGATCAGCAGGTCGTCGCCGGCGCCGCCCAGCACCGTCTCGTTGCCACTGCCGCCGGTCAGTTCGTCATTGCCGCGCATGCCGCTGATCAGATCGGTGATGTTATTGCCGGTGATGGTGTCGTCGCCGTCGCCACCATGAATTTCGGCAAAATCCGTGAGCGTGACGTCCACCCCGTCGATGGTGCCGGTCCCGGCCAGCATGTCGATGAGCGAGCCCGAGGTCACCGCCGCGGTGTTGAGCGTGCCCCGGTTGCTGCCGACCGGGGCGAGGGCCGTGGAATGGCCCGAGACGCCGGCGTAATCGGAAAATTCTTCGGTGATGATAATGCGGTCGTCGGCGTTCACCGTGTCATTGGCGCTGCTGTCGCCCCAGACATTGATCTGCATGTCGGTGATCGTCCAGGTGTCGGCGGCGACATCGTCGGTCAGCGTGACCGTCCAGGTGCCGCTGGTCTCCTCACCCCAGAACGCGTTCGTCGACCAGGTGTAGGTGTCGTTGGTCATGTCGGCGCCGCCGCCGTAATTGTCCTTGATCAGGTTGATCGAGGTGCCCGACGGCGAGGTCAGGACGATGTTCATGTCGCCGATCCAGGTGTGCGACGAGGTGATCTGCACCTCGATCGTCTCGGCGAGCATGGCGGTGGGCGTGAAGTTGTAGCTGGCCGAGTTGCCCGCCAGAGTGACCGTCGAGTCGATCAGATCGATGTTGAAATGCGCGTCGTTGGCGCTGGTCTGCGCGGTGCCGTTCCAGGTTTCCGCCAGCCGCACCGCGGCATGGGCATCGACCAGGCCAAAGCCGTAATCCTTGGAGAAATGCAGCCCGCCACCGTTCCAGCCGCCGGCGCCGTTGAAGAACCAGGCGTTCTCCTCGGATCCGGTCACGCCGGCCCCGACCTCCGAGCCCACGTGGCGGGAAGAATAGGCGAGGATGTCCTGCACGTCGCGCCAGCCCAGATCCGGGTTGGCCTCGAGCATCAGCGCGACCACCCCGCTGACCATCGGCGCCGCCGCCGAGGTGCCGTTGAACTGGAACATGTAATCGGGGTTGGTGCCGCCGTTGTAACCTGCGGCGCCCTGCCGGTCGGTGGTCACCACGGTGCCCGGCACCGGCGAGCCGAAGCCGGAGACGAAGAGGTTGGCGCCCTCGGTCGAATAGGCGGTCACGGAGCCGTCCTGATCGACCGCGGCGACCGAGATCGAATAGCGCGTGGCGTTCCATTCCGAGCCGTTGGCGTCGTGGTCCGAACCGCGGCCGTTGCCGGCGGATTTCACGAAGATCGTGCCAAGCCCCGAGCGGCCGTTTTCGGCGCCGTATTCGAAGGCGGAAACCACCTCGTCGGGCAGCGACTGCGTCGGCACGTCCCGGCTGTAGTAATTGGTGTTGATCTGGGTGCCGTTCGACATGTTGACCACATCGGCGGTCCGGTCGACCCCCGCGACCGCCGCCTCGCCGCTGGCGTTCTGCACCGCGTCGCGCAGCTGGGTCAGGAATTCGTCGTAAAGCGTCGGCAGCGTGCCGCTGGATTTCACCCGGAAGCCGAAGATCGTGGCATCGTAGGACACCCCCACGGTGCCGGTCCCGTTGTTCTCGGAGGCGATGATGCCCGCCACGGCGGTGCCGTGGTTGTTGCCGTCCACGCCAGTGGGATCGGTAACGTTGTCAGCGAAATCCCAATCCTTCAGCGTGCTGATGTTGTCATTCAGATCGGAATGGTCGCGCTCGACCGCATCGTCGATGATCGCGACATCCACGCCGGCGCCGGTATAGGTCTGGCCCTCGCCGTCCCAGACCTCGGTCACGTTCAGGTCGAGCAGCCCGGCGGTGTTGTTCTGCAGGTGCCATTGCTGCGAGAACAGGTCATCGGTGGGCAGCGCCATGTTCACCGAGAAGATCTCGTTGCCATATTCGAATTCCGGGAGCTCGGTTTCGGGGCGGCTTCCGGTGGCCGCCGGGTCGTTCGTGCCCGAGATCAGCGCATCGTGCGACGTGCTGCCATAGAGCTGCGCGATCGGGGTGGTGGTTTGCTGGGGGGCCGGTACCGGGCTCTGGGCCGGCTCGGAACGGACGCGGCTCTGGCTGGCGGCCGAGGGGGCTGCAGAGGCATCGGCCGCCTCCTCTCCGGTGTCCACGATCGGCCCCGTTCCGGTGTCCTCCTCAGGGGCTTGGGCCGCGGTCTCCTGTGCGGCGCCGAGCGCCTCCGCAGGGGCATCGCTGCCAGAATCGACCGCGCCGGACGCGCTGTCCCGATCTTGGGAGGCCGCCTCTGCCAGGGGCGTCGCGCTCGAATCGTCGGGGCCTTCGGCGTCGAAGACATTCAGGTCAAAAACCGCCTCAAGGTCAAAGAAATCTTTTGTCATATCAAGGGCCTCGTTTGAAATAACGCCTACTGGAAGCCTCAAGCCGTTTGTGCGAAAAAGCGCGGGTATGGGTCTGGGCAGATGAGAATTAAGAAATTATTAACGCGCAACTTAGGGTATTTTCTCGGCAGCGGGCAAGTCTTAGGTTGCAGGAGAAGAGCTGACGCCTCCGCAGACCGCGTGCCCGGATTGGCGCCGCGCCGGCGGCGGGAGAAGTCTCTTTGGGAGAAGCCGCATGGACCGTCATGATGATCCGTCTTGGAACAAGAGCTCACCGTCCAGAGCCCGCCCCCCTGCAACCGGCTGCCTTGCGGTGCTCTCCATGTGCGCCGTGATGCTGACCGGAACGCTGGTGCCCGGTGTCGGCTGCCCCGGATTGCAAACCGACGACGGCAAGGTCATCGCCTTGTCCCACGTCCCCGGCGCGGCCTTCGAGACCGGAGACCGCGTCACCGTGACCGGGTCCGGCTATGGCGGGTCGATGTCCTGCCAGCAGGAAGTGCTTCTGGTGACGAAGGTCGAGGCGGCGCAATGACCCCCCGCAGGAATGGCGGTATTCCTTGCCATGCGAGAGCTCGCTCGCGGCGTGCCCCGCGCGGGTCGTGAAGGCGCGGAGTACCCCGCCTGAATGATCCTCTAGGAAACTGCCTCGGCTGGAAACCACCGGACGAGGCCTTCGGTGAAAATATGATGGAGGACACCGGCCGGCGGCCCTACCCTTTCAACTCACGGGAGTCGCGCCGACAGGGAAAATCATGAGAAACATTGCCGTCTTCATCATCGCAGCGCTCACCGGCCTCGGGGGCGCTCAGGCTGAACCGATCGCGCTGACGTTCGACGAAAAGAGCACCTTCTTCATCAACAGGGTCCAGGAAAAGGACGAGCCTCTGATCCCGTCCGCCGAGGAGAAGGGGCCGGCCTTCGTTGCGACCGGGCGGCCGTTCTACGACGTGAAGGAAGACGATGTGTACGACCACGGCTTCACCGTCGCCCCGGGGACGCAATACCAGTTTGGCATCCAGAGCGCCTGCCGCAAGACGGGCGAGGGAAACCACTGTCAGAGAGACAACAGCCTGCGGATCGCTCTGCTGGGCAATGACGATACCGTCGAGGCCAACGTGCAGGACAAGGCCTTCATGCGGCTCAACCGGCTCGACGAGGAGCAGGTCTTCCTGACCGCGGAGGGGCGTTCCGACACGCTGAACCTGTCGTTCGACATGAAGTTCGACCGTTTCTACGAAAAGCCGAAGCGCTGGACCATGCACATGCAGATCTACCAGCCGAGCTGCGGCCCGGCGCTGTCGCTGCAGATGGTGCGTCAGAACGCCGAAGCCGAAGGGTCGAGCGCGCTGGATCAGCCTCTGGAGGTGAGCCTGATCGGGTTGAGGGACAAGCGGCCCGGCTACGAGGTGCCGGCCCCGTCGCCGCGCCACGTGACGATCACCAATTTCGAGGTTCTCGACATGTGCCCGTCGATCCGGGTCGAGCGCGACAGGTGGTACCAGATCGCCCTGGAGGCGCAGCCGGGGGCGGGAACAGACGCTGACGGCAACGAATTCGGGCAGGTGACGCTGCGCATGAACGGCGAGCCGGTCTGCGAATTCAAGGGCAACTGGGGGATCCGGAAGAGCGCGTCCGGGCGCGCGTGCAACCCCGGCAGCGTGGTCGACATCGGTGTCTACCGGTCCCGCTTCCGGGCGTTTCAGGCGGTGTATTTCGACAATGTCAGCCTGTCATTCGAAGGCCCGCAGACCGGCGAGGGGCAATAGCGCCGGCACGGGGGCCGTTGCCTGCCTGCGCGGGCATCGGGCCGCGGGGATCGGGCATGATTGTGGCCCGCGGGTCTTGCGGTTAAACCGGTTCGCAACAGGGCTTTTCCGCCGGCACGACAGGCTCGCGGACTGGCCGCCGATACCGAAGATACCTGTTTCCTAAAGGGATTTTGACATGAAGATCGCAGTCGCAGGCCTGGGCTATGTCGGCCTTTCGAACGCGGTTCTGCTGGCGCAGAACCACCCGGTCACGGCGCTCGACGTCTCCGAGGAGCGGGTGGCGCTGGTCAATGACCGCAAGAGCCCGATCGTCGATGCCGAGATCGAGGAGTTCCTCGCCAACCGCCCCCTCGACCTGACCGCCACCACCAGCCCGGAACAGGCCTATGTCGATGCCGATTACGTCATCGTCGCGACCCCGACCAACTACGATCCCAAGACCAACTATTTCGACACGTCCAGCGTCGAGGCGGTGATCGCGCAGGTGATCGCGGTGAACCCGCGCGCCACCATCGTCATCAAGTCGACCATCCCGGTGGGCTATGTGCGCCACATCCGGCGCGAGATGGAAACCGACCAGGTGATCTTCAGCCCCGAGTTCCTGCGCGAGGGCCGGGCGCTCTACGACAATCTGCACCCCTCGCGGATCATCGTTGGCGAGCGCTCGGAGCGGGCGCGCATCTTTGCCGACCTGCTGCTGGAAGGCGCGGTCGAGACGGATGTCGAGGTGCTGTTCACCGACCTCAACGAGGCCGAGGCGATCAAGCTCTTCGCCAACACCTATCTCGCCATGCGGGTGGCGTTCTTCAACGAGCTCGACAGCTACGCGCTGGCAGGCGGCATGGACAGCCGCCAGATCATCGAGGGCATCAGCCTCGATCCGCGCATCGGCGGCCATTACAACAACCCCTCCTTCGGCTATGGCGGCTACTGCCTGCCCAAGGACACCAAGCAGCTGCTGGCCAATTACAGCCACGTGCCGCAGAACCTGATCCGCGCCATCGTCGACGCCAACCGCACCCGCAAGGATTTCCTCTCCGACCAGATCCTGATGCGCGGCCCGAAGGTGGTGGGCATCTACCGGCTGGTGATGAAGGCGGGCTCGGACAATTTCCGCCAGAGCTCGATCCAGGGCATCATGAAGCGGCTCAAGGCCAAGGGCGTCGAGGTCATCGTCTACGAGCCGGTGCTCGACGAGCCCGACTTCTTCCGCAGCCGGGTGGTCAACGATCTCGACGCCTTCAAGGCCGAGGCCGATCTCATCGTCGCCAACCGCCTCACCGACGAGATCGGCGACGTGGCCGAGAAGGTCTTCACCCGCGATCTGTTCGGCGCCGACTGAGCCGGGCATTCGCTCGGAGGGAAACGCCGGGCGCCTCCGGGTCTCACCGGTGGCGCCTGATGCAACGACGCTGCGCGCGTGCCCCGGATCAGCCCGCCTTGGTCAGGTCGTCGATGGCGCGCAGACCCTTCAGCAGCCGCCCGAGATCCGAGATCGGCACCATGTTGGGCCCGTCCGAGGGGGCGTTGTCGGGGTCTTCGTGGGTCTCGATGAAGACCGCGCCGCAGCCCACCGCCAGCGCCGCGCGGGCCAGCGGCTCGACGAACTGGCGCTGGCCGCCCGAGCTCGCGCCCTGGCCGCCGGGAAGCTGCACCGAATGGGTGGCGTCGAACACCACCGGGTAGCCGGTCTCGGCCATGATCGGCAGCGAGCGCATGTCGGAGACCAGCATGTTGTAGCCAAAGCTCGCGCCACGCTCGCAGAGCATGATGCGCTGATTGCCGGTCGAGGCGATCTTGTCGGCGACGTTGGCCATGTCCCAGGGTGCGAGGAACTGGCCCTTCTTGACGTTGATCGCCGCCCCGGTCTCTCCGGCGGCGAGCAGCAGGTCGGTCTGGCGCGAGAGAAAGGCCGGGATCTGCAGCACGTCGACCGCCTCGGCCACGGGGGCGCATTGCTCGGGGCCGTGCACGTCGGTCAGCACCGGCACGCCGAACTCGCGGCCGATGGTCGACAGGATCGAGAGCCCCGCCTCCATGCCGATGCCGCGCTTGCCGGACAGCGACGAGCGGTTGGCCTTGTCGAAGCTGCCCTTGAAGATCCACGGCGTGCGCGCGGCCTCGGCGGCAGAGGCGATCCGCTCGGCCAGCATCCGCGCGTGATCGAGGCTCTCGAGCTGGCAAGGCCCGGCGATCAGCGCGAAAGGCGCCGTGTTCGAGACGGAAATCTCGCCGATGGGGACGGTGGTCATGCGATGCCTTCCTTCTTCAGGACGCCCTCGATGCGGGCGACGTCGACGGGGTTGTTGAGCTCCCAGAACACCCGGCCACGGGCGTCGACCTCGACGCAGGTCACCGGCACGCCGTTCTCGAGAAAGCGCAGCTGTTCGAGCCCCTCGGCCTTTTCCAGAGGCCCTTCGGGCCAGCTTGCGTAGCGGCGCAGCGCGGCGGGGCGGTAGCCGTAGACGCCGACATGGTGCCAGACCTCGGGCGGGCTCTCGAGGTTGCCGACGTAGGGCAGCACTTCCTTGGAGAAGTAGAGCGCGGTGCCGTCGCCGCGCATCACCGCGGTGGTGCCGCCGACGCGGCCATGCTGGCGGTCGGTGACGAAATGCACCAGCGTCTCGCGGTCGGTTTTCAGCACCGGGGTGGCCATCTCGATCGCCGGGTCTTGCATCCGTTCGATCAGCGCCTCGACGAACCATGGCGGGGTCAGCGGCGCATCGCCCTGCAGGTTGATGATCGCGTCGGGCTCGGTGTTGAGCTGCGCCACCGCCTCGGCGCAGCGCTCGGTGCCGTTGCGCGCCGCGCTCGAGGTCATCAGAACGTCGGCGCCGAAGCCGCGCGCGGCCTCGGCGATGCGGTCGTCATCGGTCAGGACATAGACGGCATCGGCGCCCTTCACGCTCTGCGCACAATCCCAGGTGCGGCGGATCAGGGTCTTTTTCTCGCCGGTGGCGCCGGTCAGCTCGACCAGCGGCTTTCCGGGGTATCGGGTCGAGGCGTAGCGGGCGGGGATGAAGATGACGGCGCTCATGCGACACCTGCGCGCAGCGCGTCATGGATGTGGATGAGCCCGACCAGCGTGCGGTCCTCCTCGACGGCGAATAGGGCAGAGATCTTGCGGGCGTTCATCATGCCAAGGGCCTCGGTCAAAAGCGCGTCGGGGGCGATGGCGCGCGGGTTGCGGGTGGCGACATCGCCGGCTTTGCGGTCCATCAGACCCTCGAGATTGCGGCGCAGGTCGCCGTCGGTGATGACGCCTTCGAGCTTGCCGTCCTCGACCAGCGCGGCGACGCCGAAGCCCTTCTGCGACATGATCACGAGCGTCTCGCCCATCGGCGTGTCGGCCTGGACCACCGGCAGCTCCGCGCCCTTGTGCATCACCGCCGAGACCCGCAGCAGCTGCGCCCCGAGCGAGCCGCCGGGGTGGAAATGCGCGTAATGCTCCCTGTCGAAGCCGCGCAGCTGCATCAGCGCCACCGCGAGCGCGTCGCCGAGCGCCATGGTCACCGTGGTCGAGGTGGTGGGCGCCATGCCGATGGCGCAGGCCTCGGGGGCGTCGGGCAGCCGCAGCAGATGGCCCGCGGCCTGGGCCAGGGTGCTCTGCGGCCGCTTGGTCATGGCGATCATCGGGATCGCGAAGCGGGCGCAGTAGCCGATCATGTCGGCCAGTTCCTTGGTCTCTCCGGAATTCGAGATCAGGATCACCGCGTCGGCGGAGGTGATCATGCCGAGATCGCCGTGGCTGGCCTCGCCGGGATGGACGAACTGCGCCGGGGTGCCGGTGGAGGCGAGCGTC
Source organism: Salipiger sp. (assembly GCF_059781815.1). Lineage (NCBI taxonomy): Bacteria > Pseudomonadati > Pseudomonadota > Alphaproteobacteria > Rhodobacterales > Roseobacteraceae > Salipiger > Salipiger sp. The sequence continues at coordinate 10,527 of NZ_JBYNAH010000080.1, forward strand.
GCGGCGATCTTGGCTGCCACGTGGCCCGACTTGCCCATGCCCGAGACGATGACCCGGCCGCGCACCTCGAGCAGCAGCGCCACGACGCGGTCGAAATCCTCCGAGAGCTCGGCGCTGAGCTGGGTCAGGGCCGCGCTTTCCGTGGCGAGCACCTGCCGGGCGATGTCGGACGGGGTCTGGGTCATGCCGCCGGCCCCGGTCATCGCGCCCGGGGGCCGGGCGCGGGCAGGCCTGTGCCGCGCTCTGCCGCGCAGGCCGGTCTGCTGCCGGCAGCGATGCTCGCAATGGTCATCTCGGGCGCCTCCGTGAACCGTTCGGGCTCTTATGGTCCGCATCCCGACGGGTTTGCAAGCGCGGGGCGGCGGCGGGTCTCTTCCGGCGCCTTTGCAGTTCCGTGGCGGCACGGGGGGCGGCCCGGCCGCCCGGGCCGGCGGGGATCACCGGTCGCGGGTCACCGTGTAGGTGGCGCCGGCCTCGAGCGGGCCCGCGATCACCGTCTCGCCGCCATCGGCCCAGCGGATCCGCGCCTCCTCGGCAAAGCGGCTCTCGCCCAGCCCGAAATGCGCCACCGGCGCGTCGAAGGACATGAACCCCCCGCCGAGCTGCAGCTCGCGGCTCTGCTGCCGCCCGGCATCGTCGCGCAGGGTGATCAGCGCACCGATGCCGTCGCGGTTGCCGGCGTGGTCCTGCAGCCGGATCGCCAGCGCCTGGCCCTGCGCCTCGTTGCGGAACAGCACCAGCGGGCCGTTCACCGGGTGGGTGAGCATGTCGAGATCGCCGTCATTGTCCATGTCGAAGGCGGTGGCGGCGGCGGTCATCAGGTAATCCTCGAGCCCGAACGGCCCCGAGGCCTCGGTGAAGCTCCCGGCGCCGTCATTGTGGAAGAACAGGTTCGAGGGGCTGACCTCGTTGGGCACCCAGGTGCCGTTGACGATGTAGAGATCCTGAAAGCCGTCATTGTCGAAATCGGCAATCTTCGTGTCCCAGCTCCAGCCGCCGACCTCGAGCCCGCGGGGGGCGGCGCTGTCGACATAGCGCGCGCCCTCGCGCTCGAGCAGCACGTTCGAGCGCTGCACCTGCTGCAGCCCGGCATCGGCCTCTTCGGCGGTGATGGCGCGGGCGGGGCGGAAATGCACCTCGCAGAAGCTGCGCGCCCGCTCCTGGCCCTGCGGGATCAGCGCGCAGAGTTCGGCATCGCCGCGCTGGATGGCGAGGTCCTTGACCAGCATCGCCTTGCACTCGGCGGCGTAGCGGCCGCTGAGCTCCTGGCACTTGCCGGCATAGGTCGGGTCGAAATTGTTGCCCGACCGGTACCAGCGCTTGATCGCCATGTTGGTCTCGCAGGTGGCGCGGGCCTCGGCGCCGGAGATCGCCTCGCAATACTGTCCCAGCGGCTGCATCTTGAGCTTGCGCGACACGCCCGAAGAGCGCCCGGCGATCTGCGCCAGGTAGATCTCGGCGCTGCCGTCGTTCATCAGGTCGGCGGTCTTGATCGCCATGGTGGTGGTGGGCACGTGCGGGATCACCCCGTCGGCATGGGTGATGGCGCGGAAGCCGCCGGCGCCGTCGCCCATGTAGACGTAATCGGGGATCTCGAAATCGTTGCCCACCAGCAGGTCGGCATGGCCGTCCCGGTCGATGTCGGAGAACAGGATCGAGAGCGTCTCGCCGGGAATGCCGGGCAGCTCGTCGTGGAGCTCGCCGGTCAGCGCGCCGCCGTCGTTCCAGATCACCCGGTTGCGGCTCTCCTCGCCGGGGATGCGGCGGTACCAGCCCGAGGCCCAGTTGCCGAGCGCGAGGTCGAGATCGCCGTCGCGGTCGGCATCGGCGAGGCTCAGCGCCATCGACAGCACCGCGTCCGCGCGGTTGACGATGATCTGCGGCGCCCCCGCGAAGCGGCCGCCGTCGTTGCGCCAGAGATAGTTGCCCTGCCGGTAGGTGGCGATCACCAGGTCTCGCCAGCCGTCATTGTCGATATCGGCCAGCACCGCGTTGAAGACCGGCATCCCGGCGAGCGGGCCGAGATCGGCCTCGATGCGGCTGAAGGCGCCGCGGCCGTCATTGGCGTAGAGATAGAGCCCGGCCTCGGTCGAGGCGACCACGAGGTCGATATCGCCGTCATTGTCGATATCCCCCGAGGCGAGGCTGCGGCCCTCCCAGAACGGCGGCCACATGTCGGCCATGGAGAACTCGACCGGCTTGTCGATGCCGGCCTCGGCGGCCTCGAGGCGGGTGAACCCGCCCTGCCCCGCGGCCCGGTCGGCGAAGCGGGTGGCCGCCACCGAGATGCGCGCGGCGTCGGGGCTGGTGACCTGCCACGGATCGGCGCCCGCGGCCTCGGCGGCGCCCCAGAGAGGCCGGCTCTGCGCCGCCTCGCCGGTCAGCATCTTCAGCGCCCGGTCGGTCTGGTACTCGTGCCAGTTCTGCGCTCCGAGCCCGGCCAGCGCGCCCAGCAGCGCGATGGTGCCGCCCAGCAGCCAGGCCGCCCGCAGGCCGACCGACTGCGCCACGATCATGAAGGAATAGACCGAGAAGCTGCCCAGCGTGAACAGCAGCGCCATGACGTAGCCCTGCTCGAGCCCGGAGGCGAGCAGCGCGCCGGCCATCACCACGTCGAAGCCGATGGGCACCGGCAGGAACACCCCCACGAGCGCCACCAGCAGCAGCACCAGCAGCGAAAAGCCCAGCCCCATGATCAGGTCGCCCGGCAGCAGCACCGCCACCACCGTGCCGAGAAAGCCCGCGAGGATCATCATCGGCACGGTCAGGCGGATGATGTACCACAGGTTCTTCAGGTAGCTTTTGGCGACGTCCCAGACCGCTCGCGCCAGCCCCGGCGCGGGGCCGGCATCGTCCGCTCCGGTCTCGTCGGCGCGCCACGGCGTCTGGATCATCTTCTCGGGGGCGATCTCGGTGCGCGGCAGCAGCCGGCAGATCAGCGGCACCGCCAGCAGGATGACCGCGAGGCTGAGCGCGATCTTGGTCAGCGCCATGTAGACCGGCAGCAGCGAGAACAGCATGGTCAGCACCACCACGTTCAGGGTCGGCGAGGCGATCATCGCCGAGAGCGTGGTCTCGGCCCGCAGCCCGCTGCTGTACATGCCGCGCGCGATGGGCGCGGCGCAGTTCACGCAGACCCCGAGCGGGGTGCCGATGGCCAGCCCCAGCACCGAGTTCGAGAACCGGCCGCGGAAGCTTTTCCGGCGCAGGTAGCCGGCGGCGGTGAGGAAGGCCGCGGCGAACAGCACCCCGAAGGTCATGCCCTTCTTGTTGGTGTTGATCCAGTTCAGCGTCGACCAGAAGATGTGCTCGACGATGTTCATGTCCGGGGTGATGGGGAATTTCGCCTCGAAGCTCAGCGCGTCCTCGAGCTGGATGGCGCCCGACATCATCGCCTTCTCGTTCAGCGCCGGATAGCGCGACCCGGTCCAGAACAGATAGGCGAGGACCGCGACGATGATCAGTGCCAGGAAGAAGTGCTTTTCGTAATGCCGGCCGACAAGTCTGTTTGAGGCGCTCATTTAGACAGGACTCTCCCTCCCGAGGAATTCCAGAGCGGCATTTACGTCGTTCCGGGAATACCCGTGTTCCGCTTTGTCTTTTCTCGAAGGGTTTACCGTCTCGACAATGGTCTGGGAAATGAAATCAAGGCCCGAAAAGGAGGAAAACCGCGCGAGTGCGTTTTCGGGATCGGCGACGGTCTCCTCGAATCCGAGTCTCATCCAGCGATTGCGGTCGAGGCCGGCGAGATGGGTGTTCACCAGCGCGACCTGGTGGCGCGTGGTGACGGCCATGCGCATCACCGGGCTGTCGGTCAGGATCGCGGCGCGGTCGAGACCGAAGTGATCGTAGGCCGCCTTCAGGGCGGTGCGGCCGATGTGATTGTCGAGGCGCGCCGTCATATGGGTGCGGCGCAGGATGGTGCCGGCCGGGTCGCGGTGGAAATGCAGGTAGCGCGCCTTTGGAAAGGCCTCGCGGATCTGCGGCAGGATCAGCGAGGTCTCGGGCAGCTTGAAGCCCCAGGCTCCGGGCCAGCCGGCCTGCTCGAGCATGCGGGCGGCGGCGTCCCGCAGGTCGGGCACGATCTGCGCCCGCAGCCAGGGGTGCTCGCTGTTGTAGCGCCGCAGGACCCCGCGATAGACGCTTCCGACGAGATCCATGCAATCGCCGCTGCCATTGACCTTGTTGCCGAGAAACAGGCCGCAATCCTGTGCGAGGGTCGAGGCCAGCCGCGTGCCGCCGCCGCCGCGCCCGAGCAGGATCAGCGGGCGGTCGAGGGTCTCCTCTTGCTCGGAGGAACGGGGGGCGGGTTCGGCGGGCTCTTCGAGGTGCCACTTCTTCTGAAAGTACTCGTCGCAGACCGCCCTGTCCGCGAGGTAGGTGTGGGATTTCCGGTCCCGGATCTTGGAACTGTCCCTGGCGGATTGAATGAGGTTGCCGCCGGCATCCGCGTATTTGTGGACCGTCGGGGCATCGACGATATAGGTCTTCCGCGTCATGCCGCTCAGGCGGCGCCGGATATCCTGGCCGATATTGTGGATGCTGGGGAGATCGGGATCGAGGGGAATCCCGCGTGACCGGCGGAAGATCAGCAATTGCTCGTCGAGCCTCTGAACCTCCCTGTAGGGCCGGTCTCCGAAGGTATTCACCGGTTGCTGGCGATGGGGGTCGCAGAAATGGCCCAGCGGCTGGTTGCGGCCACTGGCCCAGCCGACCGCCCCGACCATTCCCCACTCGGGGTCCTCTGCCTCGAGGTCCGACAGCGAGCGTTCGAGCTGCGCCTGCCAGCCGGGCACGAGCAGCACGTCCTCGTGGATCAGCGCCACGAGATCGTGGCGGGCCTGGCCGATGCCATGGCACAGCGCGGCCCCCAAGGTGGGAAAGAACAGGTTCTGCCGGTTGTCCACGGTGACGAGCTGGTTGAGCGGATCGTGCACGCAATCGGAGCGCATCAGGTTGTGGTCGTACTCGTCGCTGAAGCGGACGCAGACGAAGCTGATCGGTCGGGAAGGGGAGAGCTCTTGCGTGTCGAGAACGGGGTATTGTCTTGCTGCAGTCACGTGGTCGGTCCGGTGTTTTGATCCCGGGCAGGCTATCCTGGGAGGCCTGGCGCGGCCAGAGCGATCGGGGATCAGGGCGCGCGCGCGGACTCGTAGAGGTCGAAATCCCCCGGGTAAAGCGCCTCGATGCGCGCCCGCTGGGCGCGGCTCGGCTGGTAGGACAGCTCCGGCTTGCGGGCATTCAGCCGGGGCGCTGCCTCGGGCGGGGCATCGCCGAGCCCGGCCAGTTCGAACAGCTCGCACAGGGCGGGATGCAGGGATTCGACGCGGTAGACATGGCTCAGCAGGAGCGTGCCCGCCTCGTCGGTCACATCGTCCCACATCGCCGCGGTATGGGTGGTGAAATGCAGGTCCACCGGGGCGTAGATCGTGTCCGAGGCGCGGGCTTCCTCCACCAGGTCGAGGAACAGGTCGAAAAGCCCGCCATCCTCCTCCGGCACCGGGCGCCGCAGCTTGCGGGCGTATTGCACGAAGGAGCTCTGGCCGCCGCGCGGCACGCGAAGGTAGAAGAAGGCGCTGACCGCGCGCTCGACGGGATGGCGGGCAAAGGCGAAGCGCAGCCGCGTCTCCCAGCTGTCGGGGTAGAGATAGCGGCGGGCGAAGAGGCAGCGGCGGAACTGGTACGCGCCCAGGGGCATGCGGAAATTGTTGAGGATGTCGTTCCAGGCGGCGGGGTCGGACTGGATGAAGTTCACGGGCTTGCGCAGCCGCTCGGCCTGCACATAATGCGGCCCCAGCAGGCGCCGGACGGTGCTCCCGGCGCTCTTTTTCACATGCAGCCAGAACAGCGGACGGGGCATCGTGTTGTCGGACATGAGCGGGCGGTCTTCAGGCGGTGGCCGGAGCGGCGGAACGGAAAGGCGGGGCGGGTTTGAGCGACAGGACCTTCATCCTTGGTGTGGGGGCGCAGAAGGCGGGCACCAGCTGGTTGCATGCCTATCTCGGCAGGTTTGACCATGTCGATACCGGGATGTGCAAGGAGTACCATGTCTGGGATCATGTCTACGTTCCCGGGCTCGGCAAGGGGGCGCCGCCTCCGGCAGGGGCGGCGCGGAGACCGGCGCAGCAATTGCGCCTGGAGATGCAGCGGGACCCCGAGCGCTATTTCGACTATTTCGCGGATCTGCTGGCGCGCCCGGGTATCCGGATCACCGCCGACATCACCCCGAGCTATGCCGCCCTGCCCGCCGAGGCGCTGGCCGGGATCCATGCGGGGTTCGCGCGCCGGGGCATCGCCTGCCGGGTGGTCTTCATGATGCGCGATCCGGTGCAGCGCTGCTGGAGCATGGCCCGGATGAACCATGCCCGCCGCAAGAGCCCGAACGTCGACCTGTCCGACGATCCCGATCCGCAGGAGGTGCTGCGCCGGATCTACCGGACGCCGCCCTGCGAGATGCGCACGCGCTACGACCGCAGCCTGCGGGGGCTCGAGCAGGGCATTCCCGCGGAGGACCTGCATGTCTGCTTCTACGAGGCGCTGTTCGGCGAGGCCGGAGAGGAGCCGGCGGAATTGCGGGCCCTCGCCGCCTGGCTCGGCCTGCCCCTCCGTCCCGACATCCTGAAACAGCGCGTCAACGGCCACTCCGGCAGCGCCGCGCTCGACCCCGGGCTGGCCCGCGAGGTCGCCTGTCACTACCGCGAGGTCTACAGCGTCTGCGCGGACCGGTTCCCGCGCTCCCGGCAGCTCTGGCGCCGGGGCTGGGAGCTTCTGGACGCCGCCTAGGCGGCGTCCGTCGCGCGATCACTCCACCGCCAGCTTGGCCTCGAGATGGGCGATACGATCGTTCAGCTCGACGATGTAGAGATGGGCGTGCTCGAGCTCGTTCAGGACCCGGCCGACCTTGTCCGACAGGTTGATCGGCTGGTCCGCCGAGGTCGGGCCGACATTGGGCAGGTGGCGCAGGGCGAACATCTGCTCGGCGTGCTCGGAGATCGTCGGCAGGTCGTAATCCGCATCGAACACCGCGTCGCAGCCGCCCGCGCAGCTCGGCCCGCCGGTGGTGATCGAGCCGGTGATGGTCAGGTTGCCGGTGGTGCCGTTGAGCTCGAAATGCTTGGTTTTCGCAGACGTGGTGCTGTTGATGGCGCCGGCCTTGAAGATCAGGTTCGTCCCCCCGCCAACGGCCCATTCATCATTGGTCCCGCTGTTCGCCAGAATGATCTCGGGGCGGCCATTGGCGATGAGGTTCAGCAGTTCGCGCGAGGATTGCGTGCCGTTGGCGTCCTCGATCAGCACCGCCACGGTGCCGTCGGTGCGGCGCACGTGCAGCGAGGCCTGCGGGCTGGCGGTGCCGACCCCCACATCACCGTTCGCGGCGATGTCGATCGAGCTTTCCGGCGCCCCGGGGCGGATGCGGAAGGAGAGGCGAGAGCCGTTGGTCACGTCGCGCACGAAGAAGTTGGCCTCGTTGCCCGCCACGTCCCAGATCTGCGGGGTGAAGCCGTCCGAGCCGTCCTGGGCCAGGCGCAGGGTCGGGGTGTTGCCCGACACCGCGTGCAGATCGACGACCGGGGTGCTGGTCCCGAAGCCCACACGTCCGCCGTCGTCGACATAGATCGCATTGTTCTCCGCCGAGGCCTCGATGGTGAAGGGCGTCCGGGCGTTGGTGACGTCGTCGATCGAGAACTTGTTCAGGCCGCCATTCACGGAATCGTTCGCGGTCAGCTGCCAGTCGTTATACGGAAACGAGCCGGTGCTGGAGGTGTCGTCGAACTTGATGCGCACGTTGTTTTCCTTCAGCCGCAGCGTGTCGAAGCCGAAGGATTCGCCGTTGGCGCAGTCGTTCCCGACACAGGCGGAGAAGGTCACGATCAGGTCGTCGGCGATCACCTGGTCGGCGACGGCCCCGTGGCCGGCCATGCAGAGCGCGCCGGCCCCCAGAAGGGTTGCGCGGAGGGAGCGGGGAAACGAATGAGCCATCTGGAAAATCTCCTGTCGGGAATACGGAACGGCGGCCTTGTCAGCCGTCCTGTTCGGTCACGTCGGGCGGGGTGATGATCACCCCGCGTTGCACGAAGAACTGCCCCGTGCTGTGGAAGGGCACCGCGGCGGTCTCGCTTGCCGCCTCGCCGCGCCCGTTGTTCTGCGGGTTCACGATGACCCGGGTCTCCTCGGTGGCCGCGCTCAACTCGTAGCGATAGACGCCGTCGGGGGCGTCGGACGGGTCGAGCTCGTAGACCGGGGTGCCGGTCGGCGCCTCGATACGGGTGAGCTGGCCGCCGGGGGCGCGCACGATCATCACCGCGTTGCGCAGGCCGACCCAGTTCTCGAACCAGAGCGCGGTGGAGTTGTGCTGCTGTACCGGATCCGCGGCGAACCCTGCGCCGGCGAGCAGGAACAGCCCGCCTCCGGCTGCCAGAAGGTATCGTGCAAAACGCGGAAACATACCGGTTCTCCTCCAATTCGACCGCGCCGGAGCGCTATTCCGGGGCCGTGCCTATATCAATTTCGCGGCAGTATAAGTCAATTATTAGAAAGGACTAAGAATTATTTCGAGCTGCGCCTCAGGATTGCAGAGAGGCGTCCCGGCTTCAACAGGTCCGTTATAGCCAGAGCTTGCGATGTGGGCTCCGGAATGCTTCAGTGCCTCTTGCCGTACGGTCAGATCCCTGGCGGGCGGTCATTGCAGAATGCTTATTTGGAGGAATCATCATGCTGAATCGTGGCAGAAAAATCATTGGTCTATGGACAATTGCCCTGTCCGCCCTGCTTGTCTTCGGCGCGCCCAAGAAAGCTGAAGCGCAGGAGTTCTACATCGGTCAGATCCTGACGGTCGGCTACACGTTTTGCCCGCGCAACACGACGGAAGCCGCGGGCCAGCTCCTGGCGATTTCGCAAAACACCGCCCTGTTCTCGCTTTACGGCACCACCTTTGGCGGTGACGGGCGCACCACCTTCGGCCTGCCCGATCTGCGCGGTCGCTCGCCCATCGGCCAGGGCCAGGGGCCGGGGCTGGCCAACCGGCCGTTGGGCCAGAGCGGCGGGGCACAGACGCATACCCTCACCACCAGCCAGATTCCGAGCCACAGCCACGATGTCGTGGCCAGCAGCGGGGCGAGCGATTTCGGCGGCCCCAAGGACAAGCTCCTGGGATCCCGTGCCAACGATGAAAGCGCTGAAACGATCTACAGCACCGGACCGGCGGACAAGGTGATGTCGTCGGAGATGATCGCGACCTCCGGGGGCGGGGACCAGGCCTTCCCGCTCGAGGATCCCTATCTCTCGCTCCGCTACTGCGTGGTGCTCTACGGGACCTATCCGTCGCGGAACTGAGCCCCGCCCTAGCGGGGCGGGCCCGCCCGACGCGCCGTCGCGCGGGCCTGCGCCTCGTTGATCTGCTCCGGCGTCATCCGCGCG
>NZ_JBYNAH010000359.1:0-2878 GCF_059781815.1 Salipiger sp.
CCGCCTTCGGGCAGGATGTTGATCCAGATATCCTCGACCACCAGCTTCTTGTCGCCCAGATCGAACTCGAGATCCTCGGCAAAGGCCGCCACGTGCTTGTCGAGCGCCTCGACCAGCGCCGCAAAGATCGGGAAGCGCCACGGCAGGTCGGTCAGCGAGGCATAGGAGGTGTAACCCGGGTAGTTGTTCTCGTCACACCATTCCTGGCCCGCCTCGTCATCCTCGGCAATGGACCAGCACGAGGCTTCGAGCTCGTCGAAATCGATGGCGGGCGCCTGCTCGGAGAGCGGGGCGCGGTAGAGGCGGGTCGCGAAGAGGGAGCGGATCTGGGTCATGCCCCGCTCATAGCGCGAGTCGCGGAAACTGGCGAGAGGCAAGCTTTTGTTAAGAGCTCGATGCCATGCTGCGAGGCAGGTCCCAGATGCCACTCACGGCCTGCAAATCGAGGCGTCGTCCTCCCGGCTTGCCTCTCGATGGCTTCATGTCTGCTGCGGCCACTCTCTCGACGGTCGGGCCGCCAGAACGGCTCGGCCACCGCTCACGAACCCCTTCGCCGCCCCTCGGCGGCGAAGCAGGCCAATGACCTTGGCCGATGAACCCGGACGAGGTCAGAATGGCCCTCCTGCGCGCGCTTTTGGCGCTATCGATCCTGATCGCCCCCCGGCCGGGCCTTGCCGCGGCATTTCTGCCCCTGCAGGGGGGCGAACAACCGCTCCTGCAACAAGGGCAGCCACTCTTCGGGCCCTCCGCGCCGCGTCGAGAGCAGGAGAGGCCGGAGAGCGGGCCCTCATCGTATGCGCCGGGGCACAGCTCCCCGGGCGCCAAGCTTGCGAGCCTAGGGCCGGCGAGCCTCTTTGCCGGTCGTCGTGCCGGCGGGCTCTTTGCTCCCGTCGCGCCCCGTGCCGTGCCCCTGCGGCTTGGCCCCCTCACCGGCCCCGCTGCCCATCTGCGCAACGTCATCGCGCTCGCGGAGGCCGGCCCCGCCGGCTATGACGCCGTGCAGCACGGCGCCCGCACCCGTCCGCCACGGGCCCCAACCCGCATGACACTGGCGCAGATCTTCCAGTGGATCGCCGACACCCCAGGCCAGCCGCACGCCATCGGCCGCTATCAGTTCATCCCGGACACCCTGCGCATGCTCGTCCGCCGCGCCAATTTGCCACGCAACACCCGGTTCTCACCAAAGGTTCAGGACCGCCTCGCCGACCTTCTTCTGCTCGACGCGGGTCTCAACCAGCTGCAGGCTGGTGTCATCAGCCGCACGCAGTTCATGAACAACCTCGCGCAGATCTGGGCCGGCCTGCCGAATTCCAGCGGCCGTTCGCATTACCACGGCTATGCCGGCAACAAGGCCACCATGAGCTGGGCGCGGTTCGAACGCGAAGTGTCACGGGTGCTCCCGCACTAGCGCCCTCCCCTGCCAACGAGCGCACCAATGAAAAAGACCCCCGCCGATCGCTCGGCGGGGGTCTCGATCTTTCTCTCAAGCGCGGAAGCGCCCGATCTTACCAGTCTTCGCGAACGACGACGCGGGTCTTGATCGGCAGCTTCATCGCGGCAAGGCGCAGAGCTTCGCGCGCGACATCTTCGGCAACGCCGTCGATCTCGAACATCACGCGGCCCGGCTTGACCTTGCAGGCCCAGTAATCGACCGAGCCCTTACCCTTACCCATCCGGACTTCGGTGGGCTTCGAGGTGACCGGGGTATCCGGGAAGATCCGGATCCAGACACGGCCCTGACGCTTCATGTGACGCGTCATGGCACGACGGGCTGCCTCGATCTGGCGCGCGGTGACGCGCTCGGGCTGAAGAGCCTTGAGACCGTAGTGACCAAAGTTCAGATCAGAGCCGCCCTTGGCTTCACCCTTGATCCGGCCTTTGAACATCTTGCGGAATTTTGTGCGTTTCGGTTGCAGCATCAGTCAAACTCCCTCAGCGACGGCCGCCCATGGCGCCGCGCGGAGCCGGACCGTCCTGGATTTCCTGCGACTTGCGATCGCGGGCAGCCGGGTCGTGCTCCATGATTTCGCCTTTGAAGATCCAGACCTTGATCCCGATGATACCATAGGGGGTCGTTGCTTCGACGTGCGAGTAATCGATGTCGGCGCGCAGGGTGTGCAGCGGCACACGGCCTTCGCGATACCACTCGGTACGGGCGATCTCGGCACCGCCGAGACGACCAGCGACGTTCACACGGATGCCGAGGGCACCCATGCGCATGGCGTTCTGGACCGCGCGCTTCATGGCACGGCGGAACGACACACGACGCTCGAGCTGCTGCGCGATGCTCTCACCCACGAGGCGGGCGTCAAGCTCGGGCTTGCGGACCTCGACGATATTGAGGTGCAGCTCGCTGTCGGTCATCTTCGCCAGCTTCTTGCGCAGGACTTCGATGTCCGCGCCTTTCTTGCCGATGATGACACCCGGACGTGCGGTGTGAACGGTCACGCGGCACTTCTTGTGCGGACGCTCGATGATCACGCGCGCAACGCCGGCCTGCTTGCACTCTTCGTGGATGAACTCGCGGATCGCGATGTCTTCCAGAAGCAGGTCGCCGTAATCCTTGGTGTCAGCGTACCAACGGCTGTCCCAGGTGCGGTTGACCTGAAGACGCATGCCGATCGGATTGGTCTTGTTACCCATTAGGCTTGCTCCTCGATCTGACGCACCTTGATGGTGAGTTCCGAGAACGGCTTGTTGATGCGGCCAAAGCGGCCACGGGCACGGGGACGACCGCGCTTCATCACAAGGTTCTTGCCCACATAGGCCTCGGCGACGACGAGCTCGTCGACGTCCAGACCGTGGTTGTTCTCGGCGTTCGCGATAGCGGACTGAAGGCACTTCTTCACGTCCACGGCGATCCGCTTCTTGGAGAAGG
>NZ_JBYNAH010000081.1:0-19609 GCF_059781815.1 Salipiger sp.
GATGCGAGCGGGCGGGTCGACGTCATCGTCATCGACCCCGAGGCCCAGCCCGAGGCGATGCTGCCGGCGGAATATCACCGGCTGCTCAGCCCGCTGGGGCAGGTGTCGATCTGGGAGACCGAGTATTATCAGGACCTTGCGCCCGACGGCGAAGGCCACCCGGTGCGCCGCTTCACCGAGGCCACCTTTGCGCGCCCGGTGCTGGCGGTCCTGAACGAGGACGAGCAGGCCCAGCTCATCACCGCCTATGAGCGGGTGATTGGCAGCGCCTATCCGACCGGGCCCGACGGCCGCGTGCTGTTCCCGTTCCGTCGCCTGTTCTTCACCCTCACCGTCTGATCGACCTGCTTCGCGAATTATTCGTGAATTCGTGCCATAGCGCTTGAGGCTCGCCCCGCCTTTGGGCACTTATGACAGGTTTCCAAGAGGATAGCTTAAATGCCCGCTCTGAAGCCCACCGAATTCCATGCCACCATCCTCTGGCTGGGCCGCGTCCCGCTCGAGGGCGACGGGCTGCGCTCCGAGCCGGTCGAGGCGCTCGACCTGCGCTTCGAGGGCGCCGTGGGGGAGCGGCATTCGGGGCTGACCCGGCCGTCCTGCAGCCGGGTGCTGTCGCAGCACCAGCGCGGCACCGAGATCCGCAACGCGCGTCAGCTCGCCATCGTCTCCGCCGAGGAACTGGCGGCGATCGCCGAGCGCATGGGGCTCGAACGGATCGAGCCGGAATGGATCGGGGCGTCGATGGTGGTCGAGGGGCTGCCGGATTTTTCGCATATCCCGCCCTCGTCGCGGCTTCAGGGGCCTGACGGCACCACGCTGGCGGTCGACATGGAGAACCGCCCCTGCGTGCTGCCGGGGCGCGAGATCGAAAAGGAACGCGACGGCTTTGGCGCCCGCTTCAAGCCCGCCGCCGAGGGGCGGCGCGGGGTGACGGCCTGGGTCGAACGGCCGGGGCGGCTCGCGGTTGGCGAGACGCTGCAGCTCAGCATTCCCGATCAACGTGTCTGGGCCCATATCGAGGCGGTGCGCAGCCGCTGAACGCGACTGATTTCCTGGTGTTCTCCGCGCCCGCGTTACGGCACAGTTGCCGCAAACATCGCGAAGACCGAAGGGGAGGACGCCCATGGCTGCAAAACCGGATATCGAGATCGCCCGCGAGGCCGAGAAACGGCCCATTCAGGAGATCGGCGCCAAGCTGGGCATCCCGCCGGAGCAGTTGCTGCCCTATGGCCATGACAAGGCCAAGGTCACGCAGGACTTCATCGCCGGACTCGAGGGCCGCAAGGACGGCAAGCTGATCCTCGTCACAGCGATCAACCCGACGCCCGCGGGCGAGGGCAAGACCACCACCACCGTAGGCTTGGGCGACGGGCTCAGCCGGATCGGCAAGAGCACCGCGATCTGCATCCGCGAAGCCTCCCTAGGGCCGAATTTCGGCATGAAGGGCGGGGCCGCCGGCGGCGGCTATGCGCAGATCGTGCCGATGGAGGAGATGAACCTCCATTTCACCGGCGATTTCCACGCCATCACCAGCGCCCACAACCTGCTCGCGGCGATGATCGACAACCACATCTACTGGGGCAACGAGCAGGAGATCGACCTGCGCCGCGTGGTCTGGCGCCGGGTGCTCGACATGAACGACCGCGCGCTGCGCCATACGGTGACCTCGCTCGGCGGCGTCGCGAACGGCTTCCCGCGCGAGACCGGCTTCGACATCACCGTGGCCTCCGAGGTCATGGCGATCCTCTGCCTTGCCGACGATCTCGCCGACCTGCAGCGCCGTCTGGGCGAAATGATCGTGGCCTATCGCCGCGACCGCTCGCCGGTCTTCGCTCGCGACATCAAGGCCGACGGCGCCATGACGGTGCTCCTGCGCGATGCCATGCAGCCCAACCTCGTTCAGACCCTCGAGCACACGCCGGCCTTCGTGCATGGCGGGCCCTTCGCCAATATCGCCCATGGCTGCAACTCGGTGATCGCCACCCGCACGGCGCTCAAGCTCGCCGACTACGTGGTGACCGAGGCCGGCTTCGGGGCCGATCTGGGGGCCGAGAAGTTCTTCGACATCAAGTGCCGCAAGGCCGGGCTGCATCCCGATTGCGTGGTGCTGGTGGCGACCATCCGGGCGCTCAAGATGAATGGCGGGCTGGCCAAGGAAGAGCTCGCGGCCGAGAACGTCACCGCGGTGCGCGAAGGCTGCGCCAATCTCGGGCGCCACATCCAGAACCTCAAGGGCTTCGGCGTGCCGGTGGTGGTGGCGATCAACCATTTCACCGGCGACAGCGAGGCCGAGATCGCCGCCGTGCGCGCCTATGTCGAGGGGCAGGGGGCCGAGGCGCATCTCTGCACCCACTGGGCCGAGGGCGGCAAGGGCACCGAGGCGCTGGCGACCCGTGTGGCCGAGATCGCCGATGCCGGCCACGCGCAGTTTGCCCCGCTCTATCCCGACGAGATGTCGCTCTGGCACAAGATCGAATGCGTGGCCGAGCGCATCTACCACGCCCACGAGGTCACCGCCGACACCCGCATCCGCGCCCAGCTCGAGGAGTGGGAGGCGCAGGGCTACGGCCACCTGCCGGTCTGCATGGCCAAGACGCAGTATTCCTTCTCGACCGATCCCGGCCTGCGCGGCGCGCCCGAGGGCCATGTGGTGCCGGTGCGCGAGGTCCGGCTCTCGGCCGGGGCGGGGTTCGTGGTGGCGATTTGCGGTGACATCATGACGATGCCGGGCCTGCCGCGGCACCCGGCGGCCGAGGCGATCCGGCTCAACGACGCGGGCGAGGTCGAAGGCTTGTTCTGATCGGCGCCGCGAGGCCGCCTATCGGAACGGCTTTTGCCGCATCAAGCCATCAATGCGCCGCTTGGGGACGTTGATCATTCGCTGCCATCGCGGCATTAGGGGCGTGACGGCCTTGCTGGAGAGCCCCGATGCGCGACCCCGACACCCTTGGTGACATGATCGACCTGCGGAAAGAGGTGGACGCCACCGACAGCGCGCTCGGCGCGCTGCTGGCGCACCGCGCCCGGCTGATCTCGCGCGCGGCCGAACTCAAGGACGGCAACGGCTGGCCGGCCCGCATCGACGCGCGGGTCGAGGAGGTCATCGGGAACGCACGCCGCAACGCCGAGGCCGGGGGCTGGGATCCAGACCTTGCCGAGACGCTCTGGCGCGAACTTGTGGAATGGTCGATCCGGCGCGAACAGGCCGCGCTCGGGCGCGAATGAAGGAGAGCTGCATGACGGCGAAGATCATCGACGGCAAGGCCTTCGCGGCCTCGGTGCGGGAAAAGGTGGCGGCGCATGTGGCGCGGCTCAAGGACGACCACGGCATCACGCCGGGGCTTGCCGTGGTGCTGGTGGGCGAAGATCCGGCCAGTCAGGTCTATGTCCGCAACAAGGGCAAGCAGACCGTCGAATGCGGCATGCAGAGCTTCGAGCACAAGCTCGACGCCAGCATCTCCGAGGCCGAGCTTCTGGCGCTGATCGACAAGCTCAACGCCGACCCGGCGGTGCATGGCATCCTCGTGCAGCTGCCGCTGCCGGATCACATGAATGCGGATGCGGTGATCAACGCCATCGACCCGGCCAAGGATGTCGACGGCTTCCACATCTCCAATGTCGGCCTTCTGGGCACCGGCCAGAAGAGCATGGTGCCCTGCACGCCGCTGGGCTGCCTGATGATGCTGCGCGACCAGCTGGGCTCGCTGTCGGGGCTCGACGCGGTGGTGATCGGGCGCTCGAACATCGTCGGCAAGCCGATGGCGCAGCTTCTGCTCGGCGAGAGCTGCACCGTGACCATCGCGCATTCGCGCACCAAGGATCTTCCCGAGGTGGTGCGACGCGCCGATATCGTGGTCGCGGCGGTGGGCCGCCCCGAGATGGTGCCGGGCGACTGGATCAAGCCGGGCGCCACGGTGATCGACGTGGGCATCAACCGCATCCCGGCGCCCGATAAGGGCGAGGGCAAGACCCGGCTGGTGGGCGATTGCGCCTACGACAGCTGCGCCGAGGTCGCGGGCGCCATCACCCCGGTGCCGGGGGGCGTCGGCCCGATGACTATCGCCTGCCTGCTGGCCAACACCGTCACCGCCTGCTGCCGTGCCAACGGGTTGGCAGAGCCGGAAGGCCTCACCGCCTGATCTCCAGATACGACCGCCGGGGCGCTTGCCGTGCCCCGGCGTTCTTGCTCAGACCGGAACCATCGTCCCGGTGAGCAGCGCCGCGTGGGTCTCGACCCCGCCCTGCACCGCAAACACATCCGCCGTCACGATCACCAACCGCCGCCCGGGTTTGACCACGCGCCCGCGGGCGACGAGCTTTTCGCCGCGCGCCGGGGCGAGCAGGTGGATCTTCATCTCGGAGGTCACCACCTCGCGATCTTCCGGCATCACCGTGAGCGCCGAATAGCCCGCCGCACTGTCGCCGATGGCGAAGGCCAGCGCGGCGTGGGCAAAGCCGTGCTGCTGCGACAGCTCGGGCGTGATCGCGGCCTCGATCTCGACGGCGCCCGGCGTGACGGCGGTGAGCCGCGCGCCGAGGGTCGTCATCATGCTTTGCCGCTCAAAGCTCTGGCGAATGCGGGTCTCGATATCCATGCCGCCAAGGGGCCATGGCGCGACGGGCTTGGCAAGCCCTCAGCGCGGCATCGGGATGGCGACGGGGCGCGGACCGGTGAGGATGGCGCGGGCGTCGCGGGCCATCAGCGCGCAGAGCGCTTTGCTGTCGCTGCGCAGCCCGCCGGTATAGGCGCCATAGGCCGGCAGGATGAGCCGCGCCGTATCGAACAGGAAGCAGGCACGCGACAGCGTCCGCCCGCGCAGTTTCAGCCGTGCCTTGGGGTGGTAGTGCCCCGAAACCTCGGCCTCGGCGCCGGGCGTGGCGATATGCCGGAAGACCAGCCCGCCGAGCCGCAGCTCGGCCAGATGCGTGCCGCCAAGATCCACCGGCCCGGGATCGTGGTTGCCCTCGATCCACACCCAGTCCCGCCCGGCCTGCAGCCGGGTGATCCAGACCCGGTCGTCCTCGGGCAGCTCGCCCTCGACGCCTTCGGCATCGAAACTGTCGCCAAGACAGATCACGCGGGTCGCGCCAGTGGCCTCGAGATCGGTCTCGAGCCGCAGCAGCGTGTCGCGGGTCTCGTAGGGGGGAAGGGCAGCGCCGCCCACCGCGGAAAGCCTGGCGGACTTGCCAAAATGCAGGTCGGAGACCACCAGAAGCCCCTCGTCGGGCCAGTGCAGCGCCCCCGAGGGCAGCGCCACGAGCGTGGCGTCGCGAAACCGGAAGGGGAGGGTGTTCATGGCCTGTTCCATCGCGGCCTGAATGGCTGAATGGCTCTCCGGAGGCAAGAGCGCCGAGGCAAGATCAGCCGCGGAGGAGCGGCCAGAGGGCCGCCAGCCCCTTCATGATCAGATACCACAGAAGCAGGCCGAGCAGCAGGGCGGGAGCAACCCACCAGCCACGCAGAACGGGCCGTTTCTCGGAGTTCTTGCGGTTTTCTTGCGTCATGGCCTCAGATTTCGTCTCCCCAGTCGCTGATACCGCTGGCACGCGCTTCGGGCAACTCGGGATTGCCGGACAGGAGGTTATTCCCGCCCGGGTCGCTCCGGTCCGGCTGAAGAGACGCCGAATTGAGTGTCGATGGCCCTCAATCCCGATTCGTCGAGCAGCGCGGTGACTTCCTCCTGTAGCAGGCGCTCGTCAGCCAGCCCGGCGATGGGAATGCGCCCCGGCTCGAGGAACAGCGGCGCCGAGAGCGGCGAGACGCGCTTTAGCCTGAGCAGGTCGATGCGGTCGCCCACCCGTTCGCACATCTCGCGGATGCGGCTGAAGTCGACCAGCCCGCGCATCGCCTCTTCGCGGGTGATCTGCAGCAGCAGATGGTCGGGATCGTATTTCACCAGCGTGTCGTAGAGGATATCCGACGACATGGTCGCCTGCCGCCCGCTCTTGCGCTGGCCGCCGGTGTTGCGCTCGATGAGCCCCGCGATGGTGGCCGAGGCGCGGAAGGTGCGCTTCATCACCGCGTTGCCCTGCAGCCAGGTTTCGAGCCCGGCCTCGAGCCTTGCGAGGTCGAAGAGCGGTTTGGGGTCGGTGACCGCGTCGAGCCCCCAGATCAGCACCGCGTAATCCGAGGCCACGAAGCCCATTGGCGCCAGCCCCTCTTCCTCCATCCGCTTGGTGAGCAGCAGGCCCAGCGTCTGCATGGCGTTGCGCCCGGCAAAACCATAGGCCACGAGCTGCTCGCGCCCGTCATGCGGAAAGCTCTCGATCAGCAGGCGGCCCGGCTCGGGCAGGCGGCTGACCTCGCGCTGCAGGCTCAGCCACTCGGCGGTGTGGCCGGGCAGCTCGGGCCAGCACTCTTGCCCGAACATCCGCAGGATGCGCTGCGAGAGCTGCGTCGAGGTGGCGAACTTGGTGCCGTTGAAGGTGGCGATCTTGGGCTTTCTTGCGGCATCGCGCGAGACTTCCACGGTCATCTCGCGCAGCCCCTCGTAGCGCACGATTTGGCCGCCGATCAGGAAGGTGTCGCCGCGGCTCAGCGAGGCGGCGAAGCCCTCTTCGATCTCGCCCAGAGGCGCGCCGCCGCGGCCGCGCCAGCGCACCTTGAGCGTGTCGGTGTCCTGTATGGTGCCGATATTCTGCCGGATGCGCGCCGCCGAGCGCGGGTCGCGCAGCTGCCAGAGCCCGTCCTCGCGTTGGAGCAGGCGCTGCCAGCGGTCATAGGCGCGCAGCGCGTAGCCGCCGGTGGCGCAGAAGGTCAGGCAGGCGTCGAACTCGGCGCGGCTGAGGTCGGCATAGGCGCCGGCCTGCGTCATCTCGGCATAGAGAGCGTCGGCGTCGAACGGCCCGGCGCAAGCGGCGATGAGGATGTGCTGGCACAGAACGTCGCGCGGCCCGCGCCCGCGCCATTCGCCGTCGAGCTCGCGCGCGCGCACCGCCTCGAGCGCGGCGACGCATTCCACCACCTCGAAGCGGTTGGCGGGCACCAGAAGCGCCTTCGAGGGCGCGTTGTAGCGGTGATTGGCCCGCCCGATGCGCTGCACCAGCCGCTTGACGTTCTTCGGCGCACCGATCTGGATCACCAGATCCACGTCGCCCCAGTCAATGCCGAGGTCGAGCGAGCCGGTGCAGACGATGGCCCGCAGCTCGCCGCGCACCATCGCCGCCTCGACCTTCTCGCGCTGGCCGCGGTCGAGCGAGCCGTGGTGGATGCCGATGGGCAGCGCGTCCTCGTTGGCGAGCCACAGGTTGTGAAAGAAGATCTCGGCCTGGGCACGGGTGTTGTGGAAGATCAGCGTGGTCCTGTGCTGTTTGACCTGCGCGAGCACCGCCGGGATCGCGTAGGCCGCGCCGCCTCCGGACCAGGGCGGCGCCTCGTCGGTGACCAGCATCGAGATGTCGGGCTCTGGGCCGGGATCGGCCTGCAGGATCTCGCAGGGATCGGGGTGCCGCGCCAGCAGCCTTGCGATGGCCTGAGGATCCTCGACCGTGGCCGAGAGCCCCACCCGCCGCAGCCCCGGGCACATCGCCTGCAGCCGCGCCAGCGCCAGCATCAGTTGGTCTCCCCGTTTGCTCTCGGCCAGCGCGTGGATCTCGTCGACCACCACCCGCTGCAGCCCGGCAAACATCCGCGGCGCATCCTCGTAGGAGGCCAGCAGCGCGAGGCTCTCGGGCGTGGTCAGCAGGATCTGCGGCGGGTCGGCGCGCTGCCGGCGCTTGCGCGAGGAGGGCGTGTCGCCGGTGCGGTCCTCGACGCGGATCGGCAGGCCGGCCTCCTCGATGGGGATCAGCAGGTTGCGCCGGATGTCGGCGGCCAGCGCCTTGAGCGGCGAGATGTAGAGCGTGTGCAACCCCTCGCGCGGCGCCTCCGAGAGCTCGGCCAGCGTTGGCAGGAAGCCCGCCAGCGTCTTGCCGCCCCCGGTGGGGGCGATCAGCAGCAGGCACGGATCGGCGGCGCGCGAGAGCATCTCGCGCTGGTGCGGGTGGATCTGCCAGCCGCGCCGGTCGAACCAGCCTTGCAGGGGGGCGGGGAGCGTTGTCATGGGCGATAGATAGGGCGGAAGGGCGACAAGGAACACGGTCTCTCACGCGAGGCCTGCCCGCGATCACAGCATGGAGAGGCGGCTGCGACCCGCCTGTGCCCCTCCGCACAGGCGGGTCTCTGGTATTCCCGGCCTGCGACGTTACGTTGCGCTTCAAACAGCGCAAGGGAAACGCAGAGATGACCGAAGAGTATACCCCGCCCAAGGTCTGGACCTGGGACAAGGAGAACGGCGGCAAGTGGGCCTCGCTCAACCGTCCCATCGCGGGCCCGACCCATGACAAGGAATTGCCGGTCGGCGAGCATCCGTTCCAGCTCTACAGCCTCGCCACGCCGAACGGTCAGAAGGTCACGATCCTGTTCGAGGAGCTGCTCGAGGCCGGCTTCACGGAAGCCGAATACGATGCCTGGCTGATCAAGATCGGCGATGGCGACCAGTTCGGCTCGGGCTTTGTCGACATCAACCCCAACTCCAAGATCCCGGCGCTGCTCGACCGCTCCGGCGACACGCCGGTGCGGGTGTTCGAGAGCGGCGCCATCCTGATGCACCTGGCCGAGAAGTTCGGCGCCTTCCTCGGCGCGCCGGAAAACCGGGCCGAGGTGCTGTCCTGGCTGTTCTGGCAGATGGGCAGCGCACCCTACCTGGGCGGCGGCTTCGGGCATTTCTACGCCTATGCCCCCTACAAGATGGAATACCCGATCGACCGCTTCGCCATGGAGGTGAAGCGCCAGCTCGACGTGCTCGACCGGGCGCTGGCCGAGCGCAAGTTCATCACCGGCGACGACTATACCATCGCCGATATCGCGATCTGGCCCTGGTATGGACGCACCGTGAAGGGCGGCTCCTACGATGCGGGCGAGTTCCTCGACGTGCAGAGCTACAAGAACGTCATCCGCTGGGCCGACGAGATCGGCGCGCGCCCGGCGGTGCAGCGCGGCCGCATGGTCAACGCGATGAGCGGCGAGCCCAGCCAGCAGCTGCGCGAGCGGCACGCGGCGTCGGATTTCGAGACCCGCACGCAGGACAAGATCGGCGACTAAGGTGCCAAAAACCGGCCGCCCCTGACGCATGGACACGGGGCGGCCAGCCGCTATAGTGCGGGCTCTTTTTGCGAGAGGTCAGGGCAGGATATGGCGGAAGACACGGTCAAGGTCGGCATCATCATGGGCAGTCAGTCGGACTGGCCGACGATGGAAGAGGCGGCGCGGATGCTCGACGAGCTGGGCGTGGCCTACGAGGTCAAGATCGTCTCGGCCCACCGCACCCCGGACCGGCTCTGGGCCTATGGCAAGGAGGCCGCCGGGCGCGGCCTTCAGGTGATCATCGCGGGCGCCGGCGGTGCCGCGCACCTGCCGGGCATGATGGCGTCGAAGACCCGCGTGCCGGTGATCGGCGTACCGGTGCAGACCAAGGCGCTGTCCGGCGTCGACAGCCTCTACTCGATCCTGCAGATGCCGCGCGGCTTTCCGGTCGGCACCATGGCCATCGGCGGCGCCGGTGCGGCCAATGCCGGGCTGATGGCGGCGGGCATCCTGGCGCTACAGGATCCGGCGCTGGCCGAGCGTCTGGATGCGTGGCGCGCGGCGCTCTCGGCCTCGATCCCCGACGAGCCGGTGCGCGACTGATCCGCAGGCCCGGCTTGTCAGCGGCGGCGTTTCGCGCAAGAAGCGGCGCAAGACCACGATTCCGGAGGCTGACATGACCGAACCACTTCGACAGGGCGCCACCATCGGCATTCTCGGCGGCGGACAGCTGGGCCGCATGCTCTCGGTCGCGGCCAGCCGCCTGGGCCTGCGCTGCCACATCTACGAGCCCGGCGAGGCTCCGCCCGCCGGCCACGTGGCCGACGCGGTGACGACGGCGCCCTACGAGGACACCGCCGCGCTTGAGGCCTTTGCCGCTTCGGTCGACGTCATCACCTACGAGTTCGAGAACATCCCCACGGCGGCGCTCGACACACTGCAGGCGCTGCGCCCGATCCGCCCGGGCCGCGAGGCGCTGCGGGTGTCTCAGGACCGGCTGACGGAAAAGACCTTCCTCACCGATCTCGGCCTCAAGACCGCGCCGTTTGCCGACATCACCGATGCCGACAGCCTCGCGCAGGCGCTCGAGATCATCGGGACGCCGTCGATCCTCAAGACCCGCCGCTTCGGCTATGACGGCAAGGGGCAGGCACGGATCAACGCGCCCGAGGACGCGGCGGCGGCGCTCGAGGAGATGCGTGGCGCGCCGGCGATCCTCGAGGGCTTCGTCGAGTTCTCCTGCGAGGTCTCGGTGATCGCGGCGCGCAGCGCCGATGGCTCGGTGGCCTGCTTCGATCCGGGCGAGAACATCCACAGCGAGGGCATCCTGCGCACCACCACCGTCCCGGCGCGGCTGTCGCAGGCGCAGCGCACCGACGCGGTGCTGCTGGCGGCCAGGATCCTCAACGCGCTGAACTACGTGGGCGTGATGGGGGTCGAGCTCTTCGTGACGCCGCAGGGCCTTCTGGTGAACGAGATCGCCCCGCGGGTGCACAATTCCGGCCACTGGACCCAGAACGGCTGCACCATCGACCAGTTCGAGCAGCACATCCGCGCCGTGGCCAACTGGCCGCTGGGCGATGGCAGCCGCTTTGCCGACGTGCAGATGGAGAACCTGATCGGCGACGATCTCGACAAGCTGCCCGAGCTGGCGACCGAGCCCGACACCGCGATCCACCTCTACGGCAAGGAGGCCGTGAAGGCCGGCCGCAAGATGGGTCACGTCAACCGCATCATCCGGGGCTGAGGCCCCTCGGGACGCGCCCGATAGGGCGCGTCCCAGCCGCGTATTAGCTCTGGATCTTCAACTCTGGACCGGGCGCGCCTCGATCACCACGAAGGCCTGCGCCCAGGGGTGATCGTCGGTCAGGGTGACGTGAATGATCGCCTCGTGTCCCGGCGGGGTCATGCTGTCGAGACGCTCCTTCGCCCAGCCCGTCACCTCCATCACCGGCTGGCCGGTGGTCAGGTTGGTGACCGCCATCTCCTTCCACCCGATCCCCATCCGCAGCCCGGTACCTAGCGCCTTGGAACACGCCTCCTTGGCGGCCCAGCGCTTGGCATAGGTGCCGGCGGTGTCCTTGCGGCGCTCGGCCTTTGCCTGCTCGGTCTCGGTGAAGACGCGGTTGCGGAAGCGGTCGCCAAAGCGCTCGAGCGTGCGCTCGATGCGCTCGATATTGGCGAGGTCTGTGCCGATGCCGAGGATCATGCCGTGCCCCGGTAGACATCGCTGAGCCGCTCCGCGCCAAGCCCGCCATGCCATTCGAAGGCATGATCGCAGGCGCGGGCGTAATCGTCGATGGTGAGGCTCGGGAACTGGAAGAAATCCGGTGCCAGCTCCTGCGTCATGGCAAAGACCAGCCGGTCGATCCCGGCCCAGCGCATCGCTGCGAGGCACATCTCGCAGGGCTGCATCGAGGCGATAAGGGTGCAGCCCTCCAGCTTGGTCTGCCCCAGCTCGCGACTGGCGGCCTCGATGGCTGTGATCTCGGCGTGGCGCGAGGCATCGCAGCGCGCCGAGACCTCGTTGGCCGTGAGCGCCAGAACCTCGTCGCCGCGCAGCACGGCGGCGGTGAAGACCGGGCCGTCGCCGGGGGTGAAGCGCGCGAGCGCGGCGTCGATCACCGCGTCGAGCGTCTTGCGCTCGGCCTCTGTGGGCGTCATGCGCGGGCGTCGTCCATCAGGCGGCGCATCTCCTCGATGGCCGGCGCGAGGCCGCGGAACAGGGCCTCGCCGATCAGGAAATGCCCGATGTTCAGCTCGATCAGCTCGGGGAAGGCGGCGATGGGCTGCACCGTCTCGTAGGTCAGCCCGTGGCCGGCATGGACCTCGAGCCCCAGCGAATGGGCGAAGGCGGTCATCTCGCGCAGGCGCTCGAGCTCGGCGTCGCGCTCGGCGAGCCGGCCCTCGGCGTGATAATCGCAATAGGCGCCGGTGTGCAGCTCGACCACCGCCGCGCCGATCCGCGCCGCCGCCTCGACCTGCGGCTTGTCGGCGCCGATGAACAGCGACACCCGGCAGCCCGCTTCGCGCAGCGGCTCGATGAAATGCGCCAGCCGGTTCTCGTCTTTCGCGACCTCGAGCCCGCCCTCGGTGGTGCGCTCCTCGCGCTTCTCGGGCACGATGCAGACCGCGTGCGGCTTGTGGCGCAGCGCGATGGCCTGCATCTCCTCGGTGGCCGCCATCTCGAGGTTGAGCGGCAGCGACAGCGTCTCCATCAGCCCGTCGATATCGGCATCCGAGATGTGCCGGCGATCCTCACGCAGGTGGGCGGTGATGCCGTCGGCGCCGGCCTCTTCCGCGAGCTTTGCGGCGCGCAGCGGGCAGGGGTAGGCGCTGCCTCGGGCGTTGCGCACGGTGGCGACGTGGTCGATGTTGACGCCCAGCCGCAGGCGTCCGGCGTATTCGGTCATTTCGCTTCCTCGCGAGGCAATCTTCGACGCGCGGACACTAGACCGCATCGCAAAGAAGGGGAAACCGAATTCGGCCCTCGCGGCACGCTGCCGGAGCGTGGCCGGGGCTGGGGCGAGACATTTTCGTCAGTTTGCGGGGGGCTTTGGCGCCAGTCGTGAAGATAAGCGTCGCTATTTCACGCAAACGTCATACTTTATCCGGTAAGGGCAGCTATTTTGATAGAACAGCCCCGGGCAGCATAACGGAGTCGGATGACCCAAATAGGCGAGCAGATCGGCGCCCTTCCAATGCATTGGGACAAGAAGGGCAATCTTCAGGTTCTCATGGTCACGTCACGGGATACCGGGCGTTGGGTGATGCCCAAGGGCTGGCTGATGGACGGCAAGAAGCCCTGGGCCGCGGCCGAGATCGAGGCGCTCGAAGAGGCCGGGGCCGTCGGTCATATCGGCAAGGAGATCATCGGCAGCTTCCACTATGACAAGGGGCTCGACGATGGCACCAGCCTGCGCTGCCGG
Source organism: Salipiger sp. (assembly GCF_059781815.1). Classification (NCBI taxonomy): domain Bacteria; kingdom Pseudomonadati; phylum Pseudomonadota; class Alphaproteobacteria; order Rhodobacterales; family Roseobacteraceae; genus Salipiger; species Salipiger sp. The sequence goes on from NZ_JBYNAH010000081.1 coordinate 12,994, forward strand.
GTCGATGTCTACCCGATGATCGTCGACAAGCTGAAGCGCCGCTGGAAAGAGCGCAACCAGCGCACCCGCCACTGGTTCACCCCCAAGGCCGCCGCCAAGCGCGTGCAGGAGCCGGAGCTGGCCGAGATGCTACTGTCGCTGGCCGACAAGCCCAAGAAGCAGCCGGTCATCCGGCAGCTGCTCAAGGCCTGCTAGGCCGATCCGTCCGGATCAGGCAGGATCAGGCAGGATCAGTCCGGTGTGAAGGCGCCGAACACGCCGGCGGCAAAGATCAGCGGCTCGCCGGGCTGGGTGGTCACCCGCAGCACCCGCCCCACCACGATGGAATGATCGCCCGCATCGTGCTGCGCCTCGGTGCTGCATTCAAACCGTGCGAGACAGCCTTCGATCAGCGGCACGCCCTCCGGGCTCTCGCGCCACTCGGCCACGTCAAACGCATCCGCCGAGCGCGCGAAGCCGCGGCAGATGGCGCCCTGATCGCGGCGCAGCACGTGAATTGCGAAGCGCTCGGTGGCCATGAAGAACGGGTAGCGTTGGGAGTCCTTCGCCGGCGACCACAGCACCAGAGGCGGATCGAGCGAGACGCTGGCGAAGCTGTTTGCGGTGATGCCGATCGGACCGTCATGGGTGGCGCAGGTCACCACGGTGACCCCGGTCACGAACTGCCCCAGCGCGTTGCGGAAGGCGCGGGGATCGGCTCCGGCGGGATCGAAGCTCTGCGGGATCTGGCTCATGCCGTGCCCTCTTGCCGTGTCGCCGTTGCCTCTCGCACGCGGTCTCTCCTCGTGTCGCATCTGTGGTCTTATCATCACGCATGGGTAATGCGAGGTCCAGCGGGGCGGGGCAAGCGACGAAACTGTTTGCCCGTGCACAGCCCCTCTCGCGCAACCTCGGTCGCGGCGCTGCGATGTCAAGGCGCGCGGGTCCTTTATTCCTTTGCTTTGTGAAGCTTGTCGGGTGATTCCGAGGCGGATGGAGGGCGCGGGAGGTGTGTTGATTTTCGACAACAGGCGGGCCGCCGTGGCGGGGTCGCGGTTGTCGCGGGGGCGATAGGCTCTGGTGGCGGGCGATTGGCTGCGGTAGTCAGGTACCAGAAAATAAAGGCCGCCACCTGATAAAAACCGGCGGCCACGAGTGGAGCAGTGTTGTCATGAACGCGATGGTTATCGTGCACCGTGCCCGGTGGGGCGCGGCCCGGAACGGGTGCGCCGGTTTGTCCGGATGCGCACCGAAGCTGTCCGGGAGGCCGTGACAGGTCTGCCCAGTCGTCCCCCTGCTCGTCATCGAGACGCCAGAGCCGCTGTCCCCGTGGGGGCGGGCCCGAAGTGCTGCGCGATGAGCTGAGCGAACGGAATTGCCGCCCCGGTGGATGCACCGCCTGCGTCCCGGGGTTCAACTGGCGGGAGCGTCGATCCATGACGCTCCCGCTTTTTTGTCGCTTCTTCGAGATCGGGATGGCGCTGCGCCGACGCAAAAGGCCGGAGGTGGTCCTCCGGCCTTGCGTGCCGCTTCGCGCGTGGCGGGGCGGGGATCATTCCGCCGGCACGGCGATCTCCTCGCGGCGTCCGAAATGCTGGCGGTTGAGCCGCAGCACCAGCCAGACCGCGATGGCCTGCGCGATCAGCGCGACGGCGGTCAGACCCCAGAAGGCGAGGCTGAACTTGTCCACCATGCCCGAGGCCACGAGCCCCTTGTTGATGAAGAATTGCAGCATCACCGAAAGCGCCACCGCCGGGCAGACCAGAGCGTAGGAGCCGGGTGAGGTCCGGGGGCCGAGCACGAAGTCCCGGAAGTAGCCCTGCGCGCGCAGCACGGTGAGACCCAGCAGCAGGAACACGACCTGGACCGAGAGCATCCGGGCGAGGAAAACCAGCGTTTCGCCGGCATTGCCATGCGCCTCGAAGGTGGTGTGCAGCCCGTGTGCCTGACGCAGGAACATGATGCCGAGCACCGTCATGATCGGGACGATGATCAGCAGCGTCGGGCCGGCCTCGCGCGCGGTGCCATAGTGCAGCATCGAGCTCAGCGCGGTGACGGCGGCCATCACGGTGTAGATCATCGCGGTCACGCCGAGGAAGGTCGACAGCACCAGCGCGGTGCCCACGGTCACCGGGTTGCTGCTCATGGCGGCGGGGGCGGCGAAGCCCACGGCGACCATGGCGATGGCGAAGGCGGGCAGCAGCTGGGCAAAGGAGTTGTGCGCGGTGACATCGAAGATGCCGCCCTTCGACAGCACCCGGCCGAGGAAGGCGCCGAGCTGCCGGAAGGCGAGCACGCCGATCAGCGCAAAGGCGACCATCGCGGCGGGGAAGAGGTACTCGACCACCGACCACAGCCCGGGCACGAAGACGAGGCCGAGGATGAAGCCCACGTTCACCGTCATGGCAAGCGCCAGGGGCAGGGCGAGTACCGAGCTTTCGGTGTTGGAGGTCTTCATCTCCTGCCAGGCGGGGCTGGCCTTGAAGGCCGAGAAGCTGCGCAGGTTCCAGATCAGAGACTTGATGTTGAGCACCGCGAAGACGGCGATGCCCAGCATGGCGACCACGATCGCCACCTGCGTGGGGAGGTGCCCCTTGGCCCATGCGGCGGCGATGTCCTCGAACACCGGGACGGCCTGCCCGGGGTGGGGCACCCAGAACATCAGGTACATGAAGAACGACACCGCCGTGCCGCCCGCGCCCAGCGACGCGAGGAAGTAGGTCGGCGAGTAGGTGTCTGCGGGTCGTGCAAGCGTGCGTGCCATGACGGCCTCCAATAAATTCGCTTTATGGAATGTATAATACATTCTGAAAATAGAATGTCAAAAGGTTTGGCGGTGGGGATCGCGCGTCGGCGTTAAGGCGCGATTAACCCGCGCAGGCCTATGCTGGGCCATGAAATGGGTCATGGTTCCGGCGCTTCTGGCGCTCGCCGCCTGCAACAGCGGCGGCCCCGGCTTCCGCGGTCTTCCGGCGCAGCGGGTCGAGGTCGAGGGCTCGCGTTTCCTGCTTCGGGTCAAGGGCGGAATGGTCGAGGCGACTCGCATCAGCATGGAGGTCCCGGCGCGCTTCGGCCCGATCTCCGAGCGCGCGCAGAAGGCGGCCTTCCTGCAGACCGGGTGCGAGCCGGACTGGGTCATCGGAGATCCGTCGGTCTTGCTGATGGGCCTGTCCTGCGGTGGCGCGCCCGCACCGAAACAGCCGCGTCGCGGCAGGATCTCCTGCGCGATCTTCAGCGGCTACGCCAGCGCCGGGCTCGGCGGTAGCGCGGAGCTTGAGTGTCAGGGGTATTAGCGGCGCTCTGCCGGGAGCGGGCTGGAGACGAGAGGCGAGAGAGGATCAGCGGCGCGCGGGTTCGGCCACGGATTTCTCGTAGAAGAGGCTCGATGGGCTTTCCTCGTAGGCGCCGAAGGGCGGGCGCCGGGTGAAGCCCGATCCTTCGTAGAGCGACACCGCCGCAGCCAGCTTGTCGCCGGTCTCGAGCCGCAGCATCGGCAGGCCCTCGGCCAGTGCGGCGCGCTCGATATGGCCCAGCAGACGCCGGGCCACGCCAATGCCGCGCGCCACCGGAGCCACGAACATCGACTTCACCTCGCCATAGCCGTCGCGCCGGGCCAGCGCCGCGCAGCCGAGCAGGTCGCCCCCCTCTTCCGCTTCGGCGCCATAGAAGGTAATGCCCTCGGCACAGAGCGCGTCGATGTCGAGATAATGGTTCTCTTCCGGCGGAAATAACGCGTTCATCAGCGCGTGGCTTTCGGTCAGAAGGGCCCTCGCGCGCGGGTCGCGGGGCGAGATCGGTCGGATGGCTAGAGGCATGGGGCAGCTCCTCGCAGGCGCGATGATGAAAAGCGCTAACACGTCATTCGTCAAGAACTCGTTTTCACGGTAACTGCGCAATATCTTGTGGATAATGAGCAGCTCTCCGCGATATGCAGCGCAAAGCGTTTGACTCGCCCCCGGCCGGACAGCGAAAATACCCGATAATCAGGAATCAGGGCAGCCAGACTTGCGATTTTCCCGCCTCAGACTCACCGGCTTCAAGAGCTTCGTCGACCCTACCGATCTCGTCATTTCCGAGGGGCTGACCGGCGTCGTCGGGCCGAACGGCTGCGGCAAGTCGAACCTGCTCGAGGCGCTGCGCTGGGTGATGGGCGAGACCCGCGCCAAGGCGATGCGCGGCTCGGGCATGGAGGACGTGATCTTCGCCGGCGCCTCCTCGCGCCCGGCGCGCAACTTCGCCGAGGTCTGCCTGACCATCGACAATTCCGACCGGCTCGCCCCCGCCGGCTTCAACGAGAGCGACCAGCTCGAGATCGTCCGTCGCATCACCCGCGACGTGGGTTCCGCCTACAAGACCAACGGCAAGGACGTGCGCGCCCGCGACGTGCAGATGCTTTTCGCCGACGCCTCCACCGGCGCGCATTCGCCGGCGCTGGTGCGGCAGGGCCAGATCTCCGAGCTGATCAACGCCAAGCCCAAGAACCGCCGCCGCATCCTCGAGGAGGCCGCCGGCATCTCGGGTCTCTACCAGCGCCGCCACGAGGCGGAGCTGAAGCTCAACGGCACCGAGGCCAACCTGCTGCGCGTCGACGACGTGATCGAGCAGCTCGCCGCGCAGCTGTCGCAGCTCGAGCGGCAGGCCAAGCAGGCGGCGCGCTACCGCGCCATCGGCACCGACCTGCGGCGCGCCGAGGGGCTGCTGCTCTACCGTCGCTGGAAGGAAGCCGACGAGGCCCGCATGAAGGCCGAGGCCGAGCATCGCGAGCGCGTCACCGCCGCGGCGCAGGCCGAGGGCACCGCCCGCGCCGCCGCCAAGCTGCGGGCCGAGCGCGAGGAGGCGCTGCCGGCCTTGCGCGAAGAAGAGGCCATCGCCGTGGCGATCCTGCAACGCCTCGGCGTGCAGCGCGACGCGCTGGCCGACCAGGAGCGGCAGGCCGCCGAGACCATCGCCGCGCTGACCCGCCGCATCGAACAGATGCGCCGCGACATGGAGCGCGAGGCCGGTCTCAACCGCGACGCCGGCGAAACCATCGAGCGGCTCGAATGGGAGGCGCGTGAGCTCGAGAAGGCCGGGCAGGGCCATGACGCGCGCGTCGCCGAGGCCGCCGAGGCCGCCAGCGAGGCCTCCGCCATGCTGCAGGAGCGCGAGGCGGATCTCACGCAATACACCGAGGATGTCGCCCGGCTCGCGGCCCGCCACCAGTCGGCGCAGCGCTTTCTCGCGGATGCCCGCCGCATGCTCGAGCGCCACGAGGGCGAGGCGGGCCGCGCCCGCGAGGCCGTGGCCTCCGCCAAAGAGACGCTGGAGGAGTCCACCGATCGCGTCAGCGGGGCCCGCGCTCGCGCCCAGGAGGCGCAGCACATGGCCGAACGCTGCGAGACCCTGCTCGCCGATGCCGACGAGGCGCGCGCCGACGCGCAGTCGCGCGAGGCTGAGGCGCGGGCCGAGCGCTCCGAGGCGGAGGGCGAGTTCAACGCCCTGCGCGCCGAGGTCACCGCGCTGGCCCGCCTGCTCGACCGCGACACCGCCGAGGGCGGCCAGATCCTCGACCGTCTGCAGGTGCAGCAGGGCTTCGAGAAGGCGCTCGGCGCGGCGCTGGCCGACGATCTGCGCGCCCCCGAGGTCGATGCCGACGGCCCCACCGGCTGGACCGTGCTGCCGCCCTACGATGGCGACCAGCCCTTGCCGCCCGGCGTCACCGCGCTGACCAACCACGTCTCGGTGCCCGAGGTGCTCGAGCGACGTATGGGCCAGATCGGCCTCGTCGATTCCGATGACGGCGCGCGTCTGCAGCCGCTGCTGAAGCCCGGTCAGCGCCTCGTCAGCCCCGAGGGCGACCTCTGGCGCTGGGACGGCTACCGCGCCTGGGCCGAGGATGCGCCCTCGGCGGCGGCGCTGCGGCTCGAGCAGCTCAACCGGCTCGAAGAACTCAAGCAGGAGATGGCGGCTGCCGAGGCGCGCGTCGAGGGCATGCGCACCGCCCACGAGGCGCTGGTGATGCGGCTGGCGGAGCTGACCCGCGCCGACAAGGCGGCGCGCGAGGCGCGGCGCGAGGCCGACCAGCAGCTCAACGAGAGCACCCGCGCGATGAACCGCGCCGAGGCCGACCGCAACCTCGCCGAGGGCAAGCTCGAGAGCCTCGCGATGACGGTGACCCGCCACGAGGACGAGGCCACCGGCGCACGCAAGCAGCTGCTCGAGGCCGAGCGCGCGCTCGAGGAGCTGGACGATCTCGAGACTGCCCGCGCCGAGGCCGAAGACATCAAGATGACCGTCGAAGCGGCGCGCATGACGATGATGACCCGCCGCTCGGCCCATGACGAGCTGCGCCGCGAGGGCGACGCGCGCAAGGCGCGCAGCCAGCAGGTCACCAAGGAGCTCTCGGGCTGGCGCCACCGGCTCGAGACCGCGCGCACCCGCTCGGACGAGCTTGAAGAGCGCAAGGCGGCGGCGGAAGCAGAGCTTCAGAGCGCCTCCGCCGCGCCCGCCGAGCTGGCCGCCAAGCGCGACGAGATGAGCCAGTCGATCGCCGAGGCCGAGGAGCGCAAGGCCGTGGCCGGCGACGCGCTGGCCCAGGCGGAGGCGCAGCTGCGCGAGGCCATCGGCGCCGAGCGCGACGCCGAGCGCAGCGCCTCCG